>JBFFJL010000049.1:0-14332 GCA_041555955.1 Nevskiaceae bacterium | reverse complement strand
TCCCAGGAATTCGGTTTTCTCGCCCTGGAATACGCGGTAGGCGTCAACGTCGCTGGCCCCGTCGAATTCCAGATTGCCGACGTAATGGCGCTGCGGCGCCTGCGCGCCACGCCGGGTGATTGCGGTCTGACCATCGAACGGCAGGTCCAGCAGATTGCCGACCAGATGCGCGGTGACGTTGTAGCGGAAGCCGACGGTGGGTTCCGCCACGCTGCGCCAGGTCGACGCCATCCATTCCAGCGGTTGCCAGCCGCCGGCCTGGTCGACCGCCCAGCGTCCGGGGTTGGCTTCGGCCTGGATCACGACGTCAACGCCGAGCGCATCCATGCACGGCATGTAGCTCAGATGCACGTCGGCGCAGGGCTCGAATTCCGCGGGTCGGTTGCCGAAGTCGTAACCCCACTGGAACGCTGGCAGCGAGGTGGCGAATCCGAGCCGGAACCCGGCGAGTGGATAGCCGGCGGCATTGCTCAGGGCCGCGTCGCCGCTGGACGGGCCTTCGTCCAGTCCCAGTACCGTCAACTCGATGTCGGTCAGCGGGACTTTCTGATTGCGGAACAGCAGATTGGTCTCGCCGCGCGCAGCCTGCGGATGCACGTCCTGCGGCCCCCACAGGAAGGTGATGTTGCCGACCTCGGCATCGCTGGCGATATAGACCTCGTCGATGTCGGTGAGGTCCGGGTCGCCGAACACCGCGATGTCGGCGGGATCGGATGACGCCGCGTAATGCGCCTGATTGTTCGAGGCGACGACGTAGACGCCGTAGTCGCGCGCGATGTCCGAGAACGTCTGCGAGAAGGCGCGCGCAAAGGTGTCGGTGGCCGCCACCAGCACCGCTTTGCGTGGGTCGATCAGCTGGAATCGCAGTTGATACGCCAATACCTGCGGAAGATACGCGGTATTCAGCAAGCCCAGCGCCGCTACGATTCCCAGCGGGGCGGCGTCGCCCAGTGGCGCGCCCAGCGGTGTTTGCGCTTGTGCGCGCACCGCGGCGCCGCGCGAGCCGATTGCCAGCGTCATCAGGCCGGCGTCTTCGTTGTAGACCGCCAGCATCGGCAGGCCGGTGCGCATCTGTGGCACCGCGTGATCTTCCATCAGGCAGCGCATCTTGGTGCGGAAGCTGGCGTAGTCGACGACATGGCGGATGTCCTGCTTGTACTGCATCGCGATCACGCGCAGCTTCGCGCCGTCGCTGGCCTGACCGCTGGTGGGGGCCCAGCGTGCCGGCCGCAGCGCGGCGCAGGTTTCGGCGTTCGGCCGATCGATCCCCGGAGCCAGTTGCGGACCGCCGGTGAGGTCGGACGACGGTGCGTCGCCGCTGCCGGAACAGGCGCCCAGCAATACCACGCACGGCACCAGCAGGGCCACGTGGCGCAGCTTGATGCCGAGTCTCCCCATGAGCGGCTCCCTCGCGAACATTTCATGTTTTAGCGGAACGTGTACGGGAAATTAATCGCGAGCGTCGTCAGCGTCAATCCGCGCCTGCGCCGGATGCGGTGCAATCCGTGTATAAGTGCCGCTGGAATTTTGATCGAGAGCTTTCGCGTGTCGCGTTCCCCGGCGTCGTCCAGCCGTTCCACCGCCCGGGTCGGGCGCCCGCCGCGCAGTGCGCAGCAGTCCGCCGAGGTGCGCGGCCGGGTGATCGAGGTCGCCCGGCGCCTGTTCGCCGAAGAAGGCTTCGAGGCCGTCAGCATGCGGCGCATCGCCGCCGAGTCAGGCTGCGCGCCGATGACCTTGTATGGTTACTTCCACAGCAAGAACGAGATCCTGCACTTCATCTGGGAAGTGTTCTTCGAAGAGCTGTTCCTGCAGGTGGCACAGGCAGCGCAGCGTCGCGGTTCCGCGGCGACACAGCTGCGCCGTGCCTGCAGCGCCTACCTGAGCTACTGGATGGAAAATCCGGACCGCTATCGGATGGTCTACCTGAATCAGGATCGCGCAACTGACAACGAGCGTTACTACGTTGACGAGTCTTCAGTGATCGAGCGCCACGATATGTTTCGTGAGCTGATCGAGGCTGCGCAGGCACAGTCTGATGCCTGGCCGGGTGATGCGCAGTTGATGGCGGAAACGCTGTTCTGTGGTCTGCAAGGCATCGCGCACTCGCTGGTCACGATCCCGGAATACCCGTGGCTGTCGGTGGATCAACTGCTTGTACAGATGCTGCGCGTGGTGCTCAAGCCGACGGCGTGAGCACGCAGCACGCGTATGGCTTACAGATCCTTGATCAGGACCAGCGAGTTGCGTTGATAGTTGTAGATGCGCTGCTTCTGCATCGGCAGTTCGTCTGGACCGGCGCGGCGGAAGCCGTGCTCGATGAACCAGTGCGGTGTGTGCGTGGTCAGGCTGAACAGCTGTTTCAGCCCCAGTTGCCGCGCTTCGGTCTCGACCCGCTTCAGCAGTGCCGCGGCGCGCCCGGCGCGGCGGTAGTCAGGGTGCACGGCGACGCAGGCCAGTTCGCCCATGCTGTTCTGTGGAAACGGGAACAACGCGCAGCAGGCGATCACCAGGCCGTCGCGAACAATGACGTTGAATTGCTGGATGTCGAGCTCCAGCTGCTCGCGCGAGCGCGCCACCAGCACGCCCTGCTGTTCCAGAGGCTGGATCAGATGCAGTACGCCGCCGACGTCCTCGATGCTGGCATCGCGTGTGGCTTCGTAGTCCGGATCGGAGTACAGCATCACGCCGACGCCATCGCGGGTGTACAACTCGCGCAGCAGGGCGCCGTCACTGTGCCCAACCAGATGCACGCGCTTGACGCCGCCGCGGGTTGCGGCCAGCGCCGCCCGCAGATAGGTGCGGTCGATGTCGCTGAAACCGGCGTTGGCCGCGAGCAGGCGTTCGCCATCGGCGACAGACAGCTGGCCGGCGTCGCCGGCATCTTCCGCCAGGCGCCATTGGTCCGGATGGGTCGGTGTGACGAAGACCAGTTGGTCGGCGCCGAGCGCGGTGGCGACGGCCATCGCCACCTCTTCAGCGCGGACGTTGAAGATTTCTCCGGTCGGCGAGTAGCCGATCGGCGACAGCAGCGCGATGCGGTCCTGATCCAGCACCTGCCGGATCGAATCAACGTCGACGCGGCGCACATCGCCGGTGAACTGGTGGTCGACGCCGCCCAGTACGCCGACCGGGCGTGCGGTGATCCAGTTGCCGCTGGTGACGCGGATACGTGCACCGCCCATCGGGCTCGATGCCAGTGAGGTCGACAGCCGCGCCTCGATCTCCATGCGCAATACACCGGCAGCTGACTTGGCACATTCAAGTGCCGCGCGGTCGGTGACGCGCAGGCCGTCGATCACGCGCGCTTCAATGCCCTGCGCCTGCAGCCGAGCGTCGATCTGAGGACGCATGCCGTGCACCAGCACCAGCTTGACGCCCAGGCTTTGCAGTAGCGCGATGTCGTAGATCAGCTGGTCGAAATCCGCGCGTTCAGCGGCTTCGCCACCGAATGCGATGACGAAGACGCGACCATTGTGCGCGTGCACGTAAGGCGCGCAGGCACGCAGTACGGCGACGAAATCGGGCTGGCTCATGGCGAGGATTATAGGCGCGCGCCGCAGCGTGCGCGTCGGTCGGAACCGAGCATGCCGGGCATTGCAGAGTCGTCATGACGTTCGAGTAGACTAGTTCCGCTTCGGAATCCAAAGGGAGTATTGATCGCATGTCACGTCGTACCATTTCGCTCGCCCTGGCGGGCGCCTGCGTCATCGCTCTGACCGCCGCGTGCGGCCAGAAATCCGCGCCGGTGGATCCGGCTGTCAAGGCGGCACAGAAGGCCCGTCATGACGGTTTCGAGGCCATGGGTGACGCCCTCAAGTCGATCATGGATACGCTCAAGGCCGGCGGCGCACTGGATGCCACGCTGACCCAGGCTGCGCATGACATCGATGCGAATGCAGCACAGATCGCCGACTGGTTCCCGGCCGGGTCGGGTCCTGAAAGTGGAGCCAAGACCGAGGCCAAGGCCGAGATATGGCAGCAGCCGGAAGTGTTCGCCGAAAAGCGCGAAAAGCTGGTGACCGAGGCGGGCAAGCTGGTGGCGCTGGCCGACGCCGGGGATGCCGCCGGATTTGCCGAACAGGTCAAGGCGGTTGGCGGCAGCTGCAAGGGTTGCCACGACAGCTTCCGCGAAAAGAAGGACTGATCGGGGCACTGCGCGTGTCAGCTCATGATGCCGCGCCCTTAGCTTCGCAGCGCGTCTGGGATCTGCCGATCCGGCTGGGGCATTGGTTGCTGCCCGTTCTCGTCGGCGCATCCTGGGCGACCGCCGAGTGGGGGCTGCTGGATTGGCACCGCCGTAGCGGCTACGCGATCCTGACCGTGGTGCTGTTCAGGCTGTTCTGGGGTTTCGTCGGTAGCACCCCCGCGCGTTTTTCCGACTTCGTGCATGGGCCAGCGGTGGTGCTGAGCTATGCGCGATCGCTGCGCGTGCGTGCCGGACATGCGCTGGTGATCGGCCACAACCCGATGGGCGGCTGGAGCGTGCTGGCCTTGCTTACGGCGCTGCTGGTGCAAACCACAACGGGTCTTTTTTCAGTCGACACCGATGGTCTGGAATCAGGACCGCTGTCGTATCTGATCAGCTTCCGCAGCGGCCGCTTGCTGGCTGAGATTCATGAAATATCGTTCAACGTGCTGATGGGTCTGGTGCTGTTGCACCTGGCGGCGGTGGCGTATTACACGCTGGTTCGGCATGAGGCGTTGGTGCCAGCGATGCTGAATGGGCGCAAGCCGCTGCCAGCGGACGCCGCCCGCGATCTGCGCTTTGCGTCACCCTGGCGCGCGGTGCTCGGTATCGCCGTCGCGATGCTGCTGGTGTGGCTGATTTCCCGCGGTCTGAGATTCTGATCGCAGCGTCACCTCCGCTGTCGCAATTCGGGTTCAAATCCCGTTCTTAGAGATCATGAGTCCCGACGTGCCGTACGCGCCGGGGGCACGCTGATGTGTTTTGAACCCTTGCAGGAGTGGATCCGATGAAATTGACCGAGCGCGCGATGGCGATCGTGCTGAGCCCGCGCAGCACTTGGCCGCAGATCGAGCAGGAGCCGTCCAGCGTCGCGAGCATCTACCGCGAGTACGTGCTGATCCTGGCGGCGATTCCCGCCGTCTGCGGCTTCATCGGCAGTTCGATCGTCGGGGTCAGTGTGCTTGGCGTCAGCGCGCGTGTGCCATTGGTCTCCGGGTTGATCGGCATGGTCGTGTCGTATGGCCTGTCGCTGGCAGGCGTGTTCCTGCTGTCGCTGATCGTCAACGCACTGGCGCCGAAGTTCGGCGGTCAGTCCGATGGTCTGAAGGCCTTCAAGCTGGTGGCCTACGCGGCGACTGCGAGCATGCTGGGTGGCGTGTTCAGCGCGATCCCGGCGTTTTCACTGCTCGGTGTGCTGGCCGGACTGTATTCGCTGTTCCTGCTGTACATCGGTTTGCCGGTGCTGATGAAAAACCCGGCCGAAAAGTCGCTGAAATACACCGCCGTGGTCATTCTCTGTGCGATCGTGCTGGGATTTGTCATGGGCGCGGTGACGTCGATGTTCGTGCCCTCAGTCAGTCTCGGGCTCAGCACCGCGCAGCGGGGGTCGGACGCTTCAGTGTTCAAGATCGAAACGCCGGCCGGCACGATCGCGCTGGATTCGGATCGCATCGAACAGGCCCAGCAGCGGATGGTCGAGGCGTCCAAGCGGATGGAGCAGGCGTCTGAGCGCAAGGACGGTGCCGCCATGGCCGATGCTGCGAATGACTCGATGGCGGCGGCGATCACGGCGCTGGGCGGCGATGCCAGCATCGCCCCGGTGTCGGCCCAGGACCTGAAAGCGCTGCTGCCGGATACGATCGGCGCGTTTCGCCGAACCCGTCGCGAAGCGTCGCAGAGTGCGGCGATGGGCGCGACGATGAGTCAGGCCAGTGCGCATTACGAAACCGATGCCGCGTCTGCCGATATCGAGATCATCGACATGGGCAGCGCGGCTGCGCTGATCGGTATGGCCGCGGCGATGCAACCCGGAGAGTACGAGGATGACACCTCGGTGCGGTCAACACGCCGCGACGGTGGCCGCACCACGGTGCTGAATTATCAGCGCGATGGCAGCAGCGCCGAGGCGCGGATCACCTTGAGCAACGGCATCGTCGTGACGGTCAGCGCGCAGCAGGCGGATATCGATGAAGTCAAACAGTTGGTCGACGGACTGGATCTGGACCGGCTCGAAAAAGCTGAACGCCCCCGCGCCGGATAGCCGCAGCAGTCAGTTCTGGAGCAGGGTCGCGGCGTGATGGGCGAGGTGGTCGGCGACGAAGCTCTGGATGAACCAGTACGAGTGATCGTAGCCCGCGCGGCGCCGCAGATTCAGGCTTTGCCCTGAGGCAGCAGCTGCGGCTTCCAGCGCCTGCGGATGCAGTTCGCGCTCCAGGAATTGATCGGCTTCACCCTGATCGACCAGGATCGTGCCGGGGTAGGCTCGGGTCGCCATCAGTGCACTGGCGTCCCAGTCCTGCCAGCGCTCACGATCGGCGCCGAGATAGTTCGAGAACGCTTTCTCGCCCCAGGGCACTGCGCAGGGATTGCTGATCGGTGCGAATGCCGACACCGAGTGCCAGCGGTCCGGATGGCGCAGCGCCGTGACCAGCGCGCCGTGGCCACCCATGGAGTGGCCGAAAATGCCGCGCTTGAGCGTGCGTGCAGGGAAGTGCTCTTCGATCAGCGCCGGCAGTTCCAGATTGACGTAGCTGCCCATGCGGTAGCCGCTGGCCCACGGCTCCGCAGTGGCGTCCAGATAAAAACCGGCGCCGGTGCCGAAGTCCCAGGACTCCTCTTCGCCGGCATGGCCAAGACCGCGCGGGCTGGTGTCGCAGCTCACCAGCATCAGGCCCAGTTCGGCGGCCAGGCGCTGCGCGCCGGCCTTGATCATGAACGTTTCTTCGGTGCAGGTCAGGCCGGCAAGGTAATACAGCACCGGCACCGGACCGTGGACCGCCTGTGGCGGCTGGTACACCGCAAAGTTCATCGGCGTGCCGGTTTCGCGCGAAGCATGCGTGTAGAAACCCTGCACGCCGCTGAAGCAGACCTGCTCGCTGCGGGTTTCGATACTCATCAGTACACCACCACGCTGCGGATCGACTCGCCACGGGTCATCAGGTCGAAGCCCTCGTTGATGCGCTCCAGCGGCAGCGTGTGGGTGATGAGGTCGTCGATGTTGATCTTGTGGTCCATGTACCAGTCGACGATCTTCGGCACGTCGGTGCGGCCGCGCGCGCCGCCGAAGGCCGAGCCGATCCAGCGCCGGCCGGTCACCAGCTGGAACGGGCGCGTGCTGATTTCGGCGCCGGCCGGGGCCACGCCGATGATGGTCGAGATGCCCCAGCCCTTGTGGCAGCACTCCAGCGCCTGGCGCATGACCTGCACGTTGCCGATGCACTCGAAGCTGTAGTCGGCGCCGCCCCGGGTCAGTTCCACCAGATGCGCGACCAGATCGCCTTCGATCTGTTTCGGATTGACGAAGTGGGTCATGCCGAACTGGCGGGCGAGGCTTTCGCGTGCCGGGTTCATGTCGACGCCGACGATCATGTTGGCGCCGACCAGCTTCAGGCCCTGGATCACGTTCAGGCCGATGCCGCCGAGACCGAACACCACGCAGTTGGCGCCAGCTTCGACCTTGGCGGTGAAGATCACCGCGCCGATGCCGGTGGTGACGCCGCAGCCGATGTAGCAGATCTTGTCGAACGGCGCGTCCTCACGCACCTTGGCCAGCGCGATCTCGGGCAGCACCGTGTAGTTGGCGAAGGTCGAGCAGCCCATGTAGTGATGGATCGGCTTACCCTGGAAGGAGAAACGGCTGCTGCCGTCCGGCATCAGGCCCTGACCCTGGGTGCTTCGGATCGCCTGGCACAGATTGGTCTTCGGATTCAGGCAGTAGTCGCACTCGCGGCATTCCGGCGTATACAGCGGAATCACGTGGTCGCCTTTTTTCAGCGACTTCACCCCAGGGCCGACATCGACCACCACCCCCGCGCCCTCATGGCCGAGGATCGCCGGGAACAGGCCTTCCGGGTCGGCGCCGGACAAGGTGAACTTGTCGGTGTGGCAGATTCCGGTGGCCTTGATCTCGACCAGCACCTCGCCGGCGCGCGGCCCGTCCAGTTGCACGGTTTCGATCGACAGCGGCTTTCCGGCTTCAAAGGCAACAGCGGCGCGGACGTCCATGGGGTCTCCTGGCAGAGTGTGTTTCGGTGATGGCGCGACTGATCCGGCGCGCACGAAGCGTCCGCACAGGGCGGCGCGAGGCAGCCATCGTGCCGGCCCGGCGCCGGGGGTGCAAACCTGTGTCAGAACTGACACAGGCGGCGCGAACAGGCCCGGCACAGGACTCAGTCGTTGCGGTAACGCTGCAGGCCGTGGCGTTCGAGTTTGCGATACAGCGTGCGGCGGCTGATCGCCAGCCGCTCGGCCGTGAGGCTGACATTCCAGCGGCAGCGTTCCAGTTCGGCGTGCAGGGTATTGCGCTCGGCGTCGGCCAGCGGATCGACCGGTTTTCGTTGCGTGGACGCCGGTGTCTGCAGGACGCCGTAGCACAGCATGCCGCTGCCGTGCTGCGGTAGTGGCTGTGCGTGGGCAGAGCTGCGTGACAGCGCCAGCAATTGTTCGAGCGTGCAACCGAACAGCCTCTCGGCCGAGGTGCCGCATGCCTGGTTGTGCCGTGCCAGCCCGAGCCAGCCGAGTGCGCTGCGGTTGGCTGCGGTTACCAGACCTTGATCGTCGAAGGCCAGCAGACCTTCGCCCGCGGTCGACACGAACTCGCGATGCGGATGGAAGCGCAGCAGAGGGTTGTGGCGGTGCTGATCGAGCAGTACTCGGTTCTCGATGTTCTGCACCGCGAGTTGCACCAGCGCCTGGGTCGGGCCGGCTGACAGCTGCAGGCGGCCGGAGATGTTCAGGGTGCCGACGAGCTGGCCGCGACCGTCGATGATCGGCGCCGCGCAGCAGGTCAGGCCTGCATTCTGTGACAGGAAGTGCGCCGCGCCTTCGATCAGGACCGGCGCGCCGAGCGCCAGACAGGTGCCCATGCCATTGGTGCCCTGTTCGGCCTCGCTCCAGATCGCTCCCTCGCGAAAACCGGCGGTGGTGGCCATCTCTGCAAATGACGGATCACCGCAGTAGCTCAGGATCACGCCGTCGCCGTCGGTCAGCATCACGCCGACCGGTGCGTTGAGCAGCTGGGTCAGCGTGCGCATCTCGATCTGCGCGATGGGATAGACCGCGCCGCTGCGCTCGCGGCGCCGGCGCAGCTCGGCGCCGCGTACCAACGCCGGTCGGCGCGGGCGGCCCGGCTGCAGCGCGTAGTCAGCGAGGCAGCGCTGCCACGATTCGCGGATCTGCGCGTCATAGCGTGCCGCCGCGTGGCCGCCGCTGACGACGTTCGCGACCAGCCGGGCGTGGCTCAATGAGCTTGTGCGATGAGGCATGAAGACAGTGCGCGGGCAGGCAGTGCGCAGATGATAAGCGCAGTGCCGGTGCGATGAGGGCCGCAACAACGGCGCCGCAGCCTGTAGCGGTCAGCGGCGCCGATCACGCAGTGTGCCTTCAGTCGAGCAGGCTCAGATCACGCACCGCGCCGCGGTCGGCGCTGGTGGTCAGCTTGGCGTAGGCCTTCAGCGCGGTGCTGATCTTGCGTGGGCGTGGCGCCGCCGGCTTCCAGCCCAGGGCGTCCTGCGCGGCGCGGCGCTGGGCGAGCTCCGCGTCGCTCAGGTCGACCCGAATCAAGCGGTTCGGAATGTCGATCTCGATGCGGTCGCCGTTCCGGATCAGGCCGATGTTGCCGCCTTCGGCGGCTTCCGGCGAGACGTGGCCGATCGACAGCCCCGAGGTGCCGCCGGAGAAGCGGCCGTCGGTGATCAGCGCGCAGGCTTTGCCCAGGCCCTTGGACTTCAGATAACTCGTCGGATACAGCATCTCCTGCATGCCGGGGCCGCCACGCGGGCCTTCGTAACGGATGATGACGACGTCGCCTTCCTTGACGGTGCCACTGAGGATCGCCTGCACCGCGTCGTCCTGGCTTTCCAGCACCACGGCCGGACCGCTGAACTTGAGGATGCTGGCGTCGACGCCGGCAGTCTTGACGATGCAGCCACGCTCGGCGAGGTTGCCGAACAGCACGGCAAGACCGCCGTCCTGGCTGTAGGCATGTTCCTTGTCGCGAATGCAGCCTTTGGCGCGGTCGGTATCCAGCGCGTCATAACGGCTGTCCTGCGAAAACGCCTGCGTGGTGCGGATGCCGGCCGGGCCGGCGCGGAAGAATTTCTGCACCGCGGCGTTGTCGGTCAGCGTGATATCCCACTGCTGCAGCGCCTCGGTCAGCGAGTTGCTGTGCACCGTGCCCACCGAGTTGTCGAGCAGACCGGCGCGATCCAGTTCGCCGAGGATCGACATCACGCCGCCAGCGCGATGCACGTCTTCCAGATGGTGATGGCTGGACGGGGCGACCTTGCACAGGTTCGGCACCTTGCGCGACAGCTGGTCGATATCGGTCATCGTGAAGTCGACGTCGCCTTCCAGCGCGGAGGCGAGCAGATGCAGCACGGTGTTGGTCGACCCGCCCATGGCGATATCCAGCGTCATCGCATTGGCGAATGCGGCCTTGGTCGCGATGTTGCGTGGCAGTACCCGGGCATCGTCCTCGACGTAGTAGCGCTTGGCCAGTTCGACGACCAGCGCACCGGCGCGGCGAAACAGGGCTTCGCGGTCCTTGTGCGTGGCCACCAGTGAGCCATTGCCCGGCAGTGACAGGCCCAGTGCCTCGGTCAGGCAGTTCATCGAGTTGGCGGTGAACATGCCCGAGCAGGAGCCGCAGGTCGGGCAGGCCGAACGTTCGATCTGGTCGACGTCGGCATCTGACACGCGGTCGTCGGCGGCGGCGACCATCGCGTCCACCAGGTCCAGCGGAATCACCTTGTCCGCGAGCTTGGTCTTGCCGGCCTCCATCGGGCCGCCGGAGACGAACACCACCGGGATGTTCAGGCGCATTGCCGCCATCAGCATGCCGGGTGTGATCTTGTCGTAGTTGGAGATGCACACCAGCGCGTCGGCGGTGTGCGCGTTGCACATGTACTCGACGCTGTCCGCGATGATGTCGCGCGAGGGCAGGCTGTAGAGCATGCCGTCGTGACCCATGGCGATGCCGTCGTCGACGGCGATGGTGTTGAATTCCTTGCCGACGCCGCCGGCCTTCTCGATCTCCTCGATCACCAGCTGGCCCAGATCCTTCAGATGCACGTGGCCGGGCACGAACTGCGTGAACGAGTTGGCGACGGCGATGATCGGTTTCTCGAAATCGCCGTCCTTCATGCCGGTGGCGCGCCACAGCGAGCGGGCGCCGGCCATGTTGCGGCCGTGGGTGCTGGTACGGGAACGGTAGGCGGGCATCGGCAGATTCCTTGCGTGCGTGGCGCGGCTGGGGCTTGAGGGGCGTTATTGTGCTGTGTTTTACCTATATCGGCTAATACAATATCGGACGGCCAGATATATGGATTCCGAATAGTGGAACTGCGTCAGCTGCGGTATTTCACCGCCATCGTCGAGGAAGGCAGTCTGTCGCGCGCCGCGGCCCGGTTGCATGTGTCGCAGCCGCCGCTGTCGACTCACCTCAAGGCCCTGGAGCAGGAAATCGGCGCCACCTTGCTGGAACGCGGCAACCGCGGCGTGACGCCGACGGCCGCCGGCGCCGTGTTCTACGAGGAGGTTGCCGCGGTGCTGGCACGGCTGGAACAGGCGCGTGAAAAGGCGCTGCAGGTGCACCGTGGTGACGTCGGTGTGCTGTCGGTCGGATTCGTGTCGATCGCCGACTACAGCATCCTGCCGCCGACGCTGAAGCAGTTCCGCAACGACTATCCGCTGGTCGAGGTGCAGTTGCATGAGCTGACCACGGACGCGCAGATCCGCGAACTGCGCGCGGGGCGGCTGGATCTGGCGATCGGTCTGGCGCCGGTCGATGAAGTGGATCTGCAGTTCGAGCGCCTTCGGCGTGAAGCCCTGGTGCTGGCAGCCCCGGCCGACCACGCCGCGGTGCAGGACGACGGTGCGGTGGATTTGCGAACCCTGTCCAAGGCCAGCTTCATCGTGCCGCCGCGTGCGATCGGTCCGGGACTCTACGATCTGGTCATCAGCCGCTGCCAGGCCGCCGGCTTTGCCCCGCGCATCACGCAAAGTGCCCGACAGATGCAGACGGTCATCGGTCTGGTGTCGTCCGGCATGGGGGTCGCGCTGGTGCCGTCGTCGGTGCAGAACCTGCAGCGTGCCGGTGTGCGCTACCGGCCGCTGCGCGGGCGGCCGGCGCAGATCGAGCTGGGCGTTCTGCGCGTCCGCGGCAGTACGGCACCGCTGGCGAGTAACTTCATCGAGACCTTGCATCGCGTGGCCGCCGACGGTGACGCTGCGCCGGATTGAAACGGCACTTCAAGGACTTCTCTTCAGGCTGCGACGAGGGGCGACGTCTATAATGGGCGCATGCAGGAACAGATCGACTACGACGCCTTGAGCGAAGCATTGGCACGCATCGGCTACCACGATGGCGAAGCCTCCGAGTACCACGGAACCCTGTGCGGCGCCTTGTGCGTCCACAAGCCTGCGGATATCGACCTTGCGCACCTGATCGACAGCGGCGACCGCCCGCCGGCAGGCAGCAATGCGCAGACCCTGGCGCTGTTGCAGGCGCTGCGCTCGCAGACCTTTGACGCGCTCGAAGACGAGGGCATGAGCTTCGAACTGCTGCTGCCGGATGACGACGCCGCGCTGGTGCCGCGCGTGCGCGCACTGGTGCAGTGGTGTGAAGGATTTCTTTACGGCCTGTCGAGCCGGCCCGGTCTGGACTTGAGCCGCTGTTCGGCCGAAGCGCAGGAGATCGTGCACGACCTGACCCAGTTGACCCAGGCTGCGGTGGGCGAGGAAGACGACCCCAACGTCGAAGAAAATGCCTACGCCGAACTGGTCGAGTACCTGCGTGTCGGGGCGCAGCTGGTGTTCATGGAACTGCATCCGAAACCGACGCTGGACCCCAGTGGATCACAGGCCTTGCACTGACCGCATTCATTGTCGAACCCATCACTGAATTTCGCCGAGAAGACGCCATGAAACCGACCCCGCGGCAGCTCAAGGAACATGCCTCCCGGCGCGCGCAGCTGATGCAGCGCATCGGCAAGTCCGGGGTTGCCGTAGTCCCCGGTGCCAGCGAAGTGATCCGCGCGCGCGACACGCACTACAAGTTTCGGCAGGACAGCGACTTTCAGTATGTGACCGGCTTTCCGGAGCCTGATGCGATCGCGGTGCTGGTGCCGGGGCGCAAGCAGGGCGCCTTCGTGCTGTTCGTGCGCCCGCGCGATGCCGAACGTGAAATCTGGGATGGTCGCCGTGCCGGTCCGGAAGGCGCGATGCGCGACTATGGCGCGGATCAGGCGTTCGAACTGGCCGAGTTCGAGGACCGGCTGCCGGAGCTGCTCAGCGGACGCGAGCATCTGCATTACACGCTGGGCGAGCACGCGCAATGGGATGAGGTGCTGACCGGCAGCGTGCGGCAGATTCGCGAGGTCTCGCGGCGCGGCGCGTCGGCGCCGTCCGACTTCATTGCGCTGGAAGCCAGCCTGCACGAGATGCGGCTGATCAAGTCCGCATCGGAGCTCAAGACCCTGCAGCGTGCCTGTGAAATCAGCGCCGAGGCGCATTGCCTGGCGATGCGCAAGGCTGCACCGGGGGTCAACGAGTGGCAGGTCGCGGCGGAGATCGAAGCGCATTTCGGCCGTCACAACATGCAGTGCGGTTATGGTTCGATCGTCGGCGGTGGCGAAAACGCCTGCATCCTGCATTACATCGAAAATGACGCGCCGTTGCAGGACGGCGATCTGCTCCTGATCGACGCCGGTGGCGAGCTGGACGGCTATACCGCCGACATCACCCGAACGTTCCCGGTCAACGGCAAGTTCAGCGCGGCGCAGCAGGCGGTGTACGAGATCGTGCTGGAAGCCAACAAGCGCGCGATCAAGGAACTCAAGGTCGGTGCGTCCAGCGCCCGTCCCCATGAGGTTGCGACGCGCATCCTGACCGAGGGGCTGATCGACCTGAAGCTGCTCAAGGGCAAGAGCAAGGAGCTGATCGCGCAGGGCAAGCAGCGCCAGTTCTACATGCACGGCACCGGCCACTGGCTGGGCATGGACGTGCATGATGTCGGCCGCTACAAGATCGACGGCAAGCCACGTCCGTTTGAAGCCGGCATGGTGATGACGGTCGAACCCGGACTGTACATCGCGCCCGGCACGCCGGGCGTGCCGGAGAAGTATTGGGGCATCGGCATCCGCATCG
>JBFFJL010000048.1:0-14592 GCA_041555955.1 Nevskiaceae bacterium | reverse complement strand
GTCGGCGGCGGGGTAGCCAGCGGCGACGCTGCAATGGGAACCGGCGTCCCTACTTCGGCCGGGGTGCCGGGTCCGAAGTACGGCGGGTCCAGGAAGATGGTGTATTCACGCAGCACGCGGCTACTGGTGTCACGCGCTTCGACCAGCAGCATGACGATCGGCTCACGCGTGATCTGGCTACTGGTGACCTGCACATGCGGCGAGGCCCCGTCGGTGACGACTTCAAAGCGCAGATCGGACAGAAATGATGAACGCTCAAGTCCGGCACGTTCGAATTCGGCATTCGACGCCAGCGCAATACGAACCGCGCTCGGATCATCGGCCGCAGTCAGACTCAAAGGAATGCGCGCGACGAATCGCTGATTCAGTCCGGACTCGACCGACATCTCGCCCAGCCCCAAGGCCGCGGCCGAAAGGGTCCAGAACGCCGAAAACAGCGCAGCCGCAGATGGGAGCCAATGCCTCATAACCTCTCCAGCAACCCCGACTTGAACCGCTTCATCCCCCGACGGCAGTTCAGACGGTAGGTTAATTTGCGCGTATAAGCCCCTTTTATACCGGAACTTTTCTGCGCGGACAATTATAAATAGTTTTGCACCAAGCGTTCTGCGCTCATCAGTGCGTTCAGCGCCGATGCACGCCGAATATTATCGGTGGTCGCCCAGAAGCATACGGTGTTCGGCTGGACGGTGCGCAACCGCAGACGGGCGACACTGACCGCATCCACACCGGTCGCCTTGGTCACCGGCGACGGACATTCATCGGCCGCGACAGATACGGTCAGCTCGATCCCTGGCGCTTCGCGCAAGGCTTCGGTCGCTTGAACCAGATCAAGTGGCTGATCGAAGCAGGCCTCAACGTTGATGGCGTAACCGTAGAACACCGGCGCCTGCACCAGCGTGAAGTCAGCATCCAGCACACCCCCTGGATTCAGCAAGTCACCCAGCTGTGTCGCCACGCGGCGTTCACGCACCGTCTGCCCCTCGGCGTCGGCATCACCCACCTGCCCCAACAGATTGAATGCAATCTGCTGCGGAAACGTGGTGCATTCGTAAAACCGTGCATTGAGTAACGCGGTGGTCTGGCGAGCGAGGTCTTCCAGTCCGGCGCGACCCGCGTCCGAAACCGGCAGCATCGCGGTAACACTGACCGCGCGCAGACCAGCCAGCGCGTGCAACGGTGCCAGGGTCAGCACCAGCGGCACCAGGAGCGGATCCGGACCGGCGACGATGCCGCGATCGTTGAAGCGCTCCAGCGCCTGATCATTGAAATCAGCAACGACGATCGGAATCGCAGCATCGCCCCATGGCGCGCCACAGGCATCAACGACCACGCAGCCCTGATCCGC
The DNA here is from genome assembly GCA_041555955.1 of Nevskiaceae bacterium. Lineage (GTDB taxonomy): Bacteria > Pseudomonadota > Gammaproteobacteria > Nevskiales > Nevskiaceae > Solimonas. Next base: position 13,244 of record JBFFJL010000048.1, on the reverse strand, counting down.
AGCGCGCTCTGCCGCGGCCATCAGGCGCTCGTCGGTGCTGGCCAGAAACGCCAGCTGCACTTGTCCGAAGTCGAATAACTGCGCGTCTTCGAGGTCGAGCTCGGCGCCGGCGAATGAAACGCCAGCATCCTCCCGGGGCTCCAGCACCAGCGCCGCGATCTCGCCCGCAGGAAATTTTCGCTCCGAAATCAGATCGAGAATCGCCGCGCCGATCGCGCTGTCCGCACCGATTACCGCCACATCGAACCGCTGAGTCATACCTGCCCGCCTGCGTATTGGGCCAGCAGTTTACTCTCCGAGCAGGATCCTTAGCATGCGCCGCAGCGGTTCTGCAGCGCCCCAAAGCAGCTGATCGCCGATCACGAAGGCCGACAGATAGTGCGGCCCGAGATTGAGTTTGCGCACGCGACCGACGCCGACCTGCAGGCCACCGGTGATCGCCGCTGGCGTCAGCTCGCGGATCGTGACCGGCTTGTCGTTGGGCACCCACTTCACCCAGTCATTGCCGCTCTTGATGATCGATTCGATCTCGGCGAGCGGCAGGTCCTTCTTCAGCTTGATCGTCAGCGCAAGACTGTGGCAGCGCATCGCGCCGATGCGCACGCACAGGCCATCGACCGGGATCGTCGACTCGAGCGTCTGGTTGCCGAGGATTTTGTTGACCTCGGCCTGCCCCTTCCACTCTTCCTTGGACTGGCCGTTGTCGAGCTGTGCGTCGATCCAGGGGATCAGACCGCCAGCCAGCGGCGCGCCGAAGAACTCGGATGGAACCTCCTCACGGATCACCTGCGCGACCTTTCGATCAATCTCCAGGATTGCCGAGGCAGGCGTCGCCAGCTCATCGGCGACCTTGGCGTGGATTACGCCCATGCCCTTGAGCAGCTCGCGCATGTGGTTGGCACCACCGCCGGAAGCAGCCTGATAGGTCATCGAGCTGACCCATTCGACCAGGCCTTCGCGGAACAGGCCGCCGACCCCCATCAACAGGATGGAGTTGGTGCAGTTGCCACCGACGTAGTTCTTCACGCCTCGGGCCAGCGCCGCATCGATGACATTGCGATTGACCGGGTCGAGGATGATGACGGCATCGTCCTTCATGCGCAGCGCGCTGGCGGCGTCGATCCAGTAGCCCGCCCAACCCGCCGCTCGTAGCTTCGGGTAGATGTCATTCGTGTAGTCGCCGCCCAGGCAGCTGATGATCACATCCATCAGCGCCAGCGCTTCGACGCTATTGGCATCCTGCAACGCAGGCGTTGCACGGCCGTCAATCTGCGGTCCGGGGCCGCCCGCGCTGGAGGTACTGAAGAAATACGGCGCGATCAGCGCGAAGTCGCCCTCGGCCTGCATGCGCTGCATCAGTACCGAGCCGACCATGCCTCGCCAACCCACCAGTCCTACCTTTTTTTTCATGTCCTGAATCCTGTGTAGCTCAGCGCTGCAAAGCGGCCACGACCGCGTCACCCATCTCGCGTGTACCGATGACTGCCTCGCCCGGCATCGCAATATCGCCGGTACGCTTGCCGGCGCGCAGCACCGCACGCACCGCCGCATCGATGCGCTCGGCGATGTCGCCGCGATCGAAACTGTATTTGAACATCATGCCAACCGAGAGAATTGTCGCCAGCGGATTGGCCTTGTTCTGCCCCATGATGTCTGGCGCGCTGCCGTGAATCGGCTCGTAAAGCCCCTTGTTGTTCACGTCCAGCGACGCCGACGGCAGCATGCCGATCGAGCCCGCCAGCATTGATGCCTCGTCCGACAGGATGTCGCCGAACAGGTTACCGGTCACCATCACGTCGAACTGCTTCGGATTCTTGACCAGCTGCATCGCCGCGTTATCAACATACATGTGGCTCAGCTCGACGTCCGGATAGTCTGCGGCAACCCGCGTGACCACTTCGCGCCACAGCCGCGAGGTTTCCAGCACGTTTTCCTTGTCGACTGAACACAGACGCTTGCCGCGCTTGCGCGCAGCCTCGAATCCGACGCGGGCGATCCGTTCGATTTCCGGCACGCTGTAATGCATCGTGTCGTACCCCTCGACCTCACCGTCGGCGGTCTCGCGACGTCCGCGTGGCTGACCGAAATAGATGTCACCGGTCAATTCGCGCAGGATCAGCAAATCCAGTCCGGCAATCACCTCCGGCTTGAACGATGATGCCGCTGCCAGCTCTTCATAGGCTAGGGCCGGACGCAAGTTCGCGAACAGACCCAGATCCTTGCGAATACCAAGAATGCCGCGTTCCGGACGCAGCTCGCGCGGCAACGCATCGTACTTCGGACCGCCGACCGACCCCATCAGAATCGCATCAGCTGCGCGCGCCGCCTGTCGTGTCGACTCGGGATACGGATGGCCTTCCGCGTCGTAGGCCGCGCCTCCCAGGTGCCCGAAACTCCAGGTGAGGTCTTCCCCCTGGTCCTTGAGAACCTGCAAAACCTTGACCGCTTCAGCCACGATCTCGGGGCCAATGCCGTCACCGGGCAGAATCAGAATGTTCTTGCTCATGATGTCCGTCGATACGATTTCAGTAGGAATCAGTTGAACAGCCACGGCGCCTGCTGGGCGCGACGCGCCTCATAGGCGCGGATCGCGTCCGCCTGCTGCAGGGTCAGGCCAATCTCGTCCAGCCCGTTGACCAGGTTGTGCTTGTGATGCGGATTGATCTCGAAGCCGAACGCACGACCGTCCTGCAGGCGAACCTGCTGCGCCGGCAAGTCGATCGTCAATTGCTGTCCGGCGTCGGCGCCGACCGCTGCAAAGATCGCGTCAACCTCTTCGGCTTTCAGCACAACCGGCAACACGCCGTTCTTGAAGCAGTTTGAGAAGAAAATGTCGGCAAAACTGGGGGCGATGACCGCGCGAAAGCCGTAGTCGTCCAGAGCCCACACTGCGTGTTCGCGAGACGAGCCACACCCAAAATTGTCACGTGCGATCAGAATCTGGCTGTCAGCGTGCGCCGCATCATTCAGCACGAAATCCGGATTGCGTCGACGCGTCGCCGGATCAACCTCCAACGTGCCGGGATCCAGATAGCGCCAGTCATCGAACAGGAACGGTCCAAACCCGGTCCGCCGGATCGACTTCAGATACTGCTTCGGAATGATCGCGTCGGTATCGACATTGGGCCGGTCCAGCGGCATGACCTTGGAGGTCACAACGGTAAAGGCGCGCATCAGTGAATCTCCTTGCGGTGCCTGGGTCGCAGGCCCAGGCTGTCATGCATCTGAGGTTGAGTCGTGAACCTCGCCCAAGCCTGTTCGATCGCAGAGTTTGAAAGACCGTTGCGGCGGATCGACACCTGGATGTCCTGCGTCTGCCACAAAGCGAACTCACCGCTGACAAAAACGCAGGGCGCGCAGCCCAGCTGGCGGCTGAATTCGTCCAGCGACGCATCCACATCGGCGACACACAGCGACAAATGCGGTGTCTGCCCCTCGACCAGCGGCTTCATGTCCAACTCCGAACATCGGTGAAATGGCCTGCAATTCCGGCGGCAGCCGCCATTGCAGGCGATACCAGATGGGTCCGTCCGCCCTGCCCCTGGCGACCCTCGAAGTTGCGATTCGAGGTCGAGGCACAGCGCTCTCCCGGTTCCAGCCGGTCGGCATTCATCGCCAGACACATCGAGCAGCCGGGCTCACGCCACTCGAAACCGGCATCCAGGAAGATCTTGTCCAGACCCTCAGCCTCGGCCTGCTGCTTCACCAGCCCAGACCCGGGCACAACCATCGCCAGTTTGACGCTGTCGGCTTTGCGCTTGCCGCGCACCACGGCTGCGGCTGCGCGCAAGTCCTCGATCCGCGAATTGGTACAGGAGCCGATAAAAACTTTGTCGATCGCGATCTGCGTCATCGGCGTATTCGCAGCCAGGCCCATGTAGGCCAGCGCCTTCAGCATGCCGTTGCGCTTGACCGGATCATCGATCTGCGCCGGATCCGGCACGCGCGCCGATACCGGTCCGACCATCTCCGGCGAAGTACCCCAGGTCACTTGTGGCTCAATCGTTGCGGCGTCGATCTCAACCACGCGATCGAACTGTGCATCGGCGTCGCTGTGCAGGGTCTTCCAGTCGGCGGCTGCAGCGTCCCACTGCTCCGGCGTCGGTGCGAATGGCCGGCCTTTGACGTAGTCGATAGTTTTGTCGTCCACCGCGACCAGGCCGGCACGGGCACCGCCTTCGATCGCCATGTTGCACAGAGTCATGCGACCTTCCATCGACAAATCCCGGATCGCCTCACCGGCGTACTCGATGACATAGCCGGTGCCGCCGGCGGTGCCAATGACACCAATAATCGCCAGGGTGATGTCCTTGGCGGTCACGCCGGCGCCGACATGCCCATTGACGCGAACCTGCATGGTCCTGGCCTTCTTCAACACCAGAGTCTGGGTCGCCAGCGCGTGCTCGACTTCCGAGGTGCCGATGCCGAACGCCAGCGCGCCAAACGCGCCGTGGGTCGATGTATGTGAATCACCACAGACCACGGTCATGCCCGGCAAGGTCGCGCCCTGCTCCGGGCCGATCACATGCACGATCCCCTGACGCACGTCCATCAGGTCGAATTTGGTGATGCCGAATTCGCGGCAGTTGCTGTCCAGTGCATCAAGCTGGGCACGCGAAATCGGATCGGTGATGCCCAGCCGGCGGTTCACCGTCGGCACGTTGTGATCCGGCACCGCCAGGTTCGCGGCCAGTCGCCACGGCTTGCGGCCGTTCAGGCGCAGACCGTCAAACGCCTGCGGACTGGTGACTTCGTGCACCAGGTGGCGATCGATATAGATCAAGGCCGAACCGTCGCCCTGGTCGATGACGGTGTGGGCATCCCAGATCTTGTCGTAAAGCGTCTTGGCCATGGCTATCGGGGTGTCGTGCAGTGAGAACGGCGCACAGAGTAAGCCCGATTTTTCAATAACTCCAATGAATCGTTCTTATATACTTTATTCCGTATTGGAATCTGATTGGATCAATGGATACACAACTTCTTCGAGCATTCGTCGAGGTGGCCGACGGCGCTTCATTCACGCAGGCCGCGGCGTCGCTGCACCTGTCGCAGCCGGCCATCAGCAAGCGCATCACCGCACTGGAACAGCAGATCGGACATCCGTTGTTTGATCGGGTGGGCCGAAGGGTCAACCTGACCGATGCCGGACGCACCTTGCTGCCGTATGCCAAGAAGGCCCTGCAGGACATCGAGGACGCTCGTCGCGCCCTTTCGAGTCTGCACGAGGATGTTGGCGGTCGTCTGTCGATTGGCACCAGTCACCATATCGGCCTGCATCGCCTGCCCCCGGTACTGCGCAGCTATACCCAGCAATTCCCCAACGTCGATCTGGACATCCATTTCATGGATTCGGAAGTGGCCTGCGAAGCCGTGCTGGGCGGCAAACTGGAACTCGGTATCGTCACGCTACCGACACAGCCGTTACCGCAGCTGGAACAGCGGCTGATCTGGCCCGATCCGATGAGTGTGATCGTCGCGCCGACCCATCCACTCGCCGGACGCAGCAATCTGCGCTTGCGCGATCTAGCCGAACACCCGGCGGTCCTGCCGGACGCAGCCACCTATACCCACCGTATCGTCACCGCCGAGTTGCAGCGCCAGGGCATTGCACCGCGGGTGCGCCTGGCGACCAACTATCTTGAGACACTGAAAATGCTTGCTGGCATCGGTCTGGGCTGGAGCGTGTTGCCGGACTCGATGGTCGACGACAGCCTGTGCCGGCTGTCCGTGCGTGGTCTGCACCTGTATCGCGAACTGGGACTGGTCTGGCATCAGCGCCGCACCCTTTCCGGTGCAGCCAGCGCGCTGATCGGGCAACTGTCGGCACCGGATTGAAGCCCTCTGGCCGCGTCCACAATGGGTTTCGTAAACTGGTGCAGCATCTACCGCCGATGCGCCCCGCTCACTTTCTCTGCTCTCTGGACGCCGCAATGCCCACGACCGTACAGCTGATCGACCGTTACTACACCGCTTTCAATGCCGGGCACTGGGACGATTTCTTTGCCCTGCTAACCGACGATGTGAGCCACGACATCAATCAGGGCGAGCGCGAGACCGGCAAAGCCGCGTTCCGACAGTTCATCGACCGCATGAACGCCTGTTACCGCGAGCAGATTGTCGACATCCAGATTCTATGCAACGCCGACGGCACGCGCGCCGCTGCGGAGTACACCGTTCTGGGCACCTATCTGAACACGGACGAAGGCCTGCCCGCCGCCAACGGCCAGACCTATCGCCTTCCCGGCGGTGCGTTTTTCGACATCCGCGACGGCAAGGTCACCCGCGTGACCAACTACTACAACCTGCAGGACTGGCTGCATCAGGTCGGCGCGTGAGTCTGCGCATCGAATCCCTGTGCGGTGCGCAGATTGCCACGCAGCTCGATGCGCTGGCGCAGCTGCGGATCACGGTATTTCGCGACTGGCCGTACCTGTATGAAGGCAGCGCGGCCTACGAGGGTGAGTATCTGCAGATGTACATGAGCTGCCCCCTCAGCCTCGCGATTCTGGTCTGGGATGGCGATCACTGCGTCGGCACATCCACCGTATTGCCGTTGGCGGATGCCCCGTTGGACATGCAGCAGCCATTCATCGACGCCGGTCTAGCGCTGGGGTCGATCGACTACTTCGGCGAGTCGGTGCTGCTGCCGGCGTATCGCGGTCGCGGTCTGGGCGTGAAGTTCTTCGAGCTGCGCGAGGCGCATGCACGCCAGCACGGCATGTCGGCCTGCGCGTTCTGTGCCGTCGAGCGCGACCCGGACGATCCCCGCAAGCCGGTGGGCTACATTCCCAACGATCGCTTCTGGCAGCATCGCGGCTATCTCAAGGCGCCGCATCTGCGCACGACACTGTCGTGGCCGGACATCGGGCATGCCGACGCGACTGAGAAACCGATGACATTCTGGATGCGCACACTTTCAGCCTGATGCCGCCATGACACACGAGAGCATGCGATGACCATCAAACTGGCCGTCTCACAGTACCCGGTCTCCGAACCACGGACCTGGGACGACGTCGAAGCCCAGCTGCGCCACTGGTGCGAACTGGCCACCGACGACGGCGCGCAGCTGCTGTTGTTTCCGGAATATGCAGCAATGAGTCTTGCGGCGCTGTTCGATGCGCCCACGCGCGCCGATCTGGGCCACCAGGTTCAGGCCTTGCAGACGCTGCGCGAGGACTATCTGGCCCTGCACCAGCAGCTGGCGACCGAGCTCGGGATCTACATCGTTGCCGGCAGCCTGCCGTGGACACTGTCCGAATCCTGCACCGTCAACCGCAGCTGGTTGTGCGCCCCGGGCGGCGGCGCCGGCTATCAGGACAAGCAGATCATGACGCGCTTCGAGCGCGAGAGCTGGGATATTTCAGCGTCACCGGACAGCGGCCTCAAGGTGTTCCGCACGGCCCTCGGCATGCTCGCACTCAATCTTTGCTACGACAGCGAATTTCCGATGCTGGCGCGCGCGCAATGTGAGGCCGGCGCCGAGCTGCTTCTGGTGCCCAGTTGTACGGACACCCAGGCGGGCTATCACCGCGTGCGTGTCGGCTGTCAGGCTCGCGCGCTGGAAAACCAGTGCTACGTCGCGCAGTCACCACTGGTCGGCCTGGCGCCCTGGTCTCCGGCAATCGACATCAACACCGGGCGCGCCGCGGTATTCGGTCCGCCGGACTACGGCTTTCCGGACAATGGGATTGTGATCGAAGGCCGCCGCGACGAGCCGGGCTGGATCCATGCCGATATCGATCTGGACGCGGTGATGCGGGTCCGCAACGACGGTCAGGTGTTCAATCACCGCCACTGGCATGAGCAGGGTGCGATCGCACTGCCACCGGTCGAACTGATCGATCTGTAGCGGATCCGCCGACGTTCATCCGGGCTGGGCGCACCAAGCGCCGCTCAAGATTTCCCCGGAGCGGCCGATACATCCCCAGGTATCCCGGAGGTCGCCATGAAAGTCACGAGCAGCACGCTGCTAAACGCGTTTGCGCAGATGCTGGGCGATCGTATCGATACGCGACTGCCAATGGCCGAATCCGATCTGCTTGACGAGTGGGCCCACGTCGGTCTTCGCAGTGACGACATGCATCGCCTGCTGGAACACTTGTATGCACAGGATCTGATCGATCGCTGCGAAATCGATGGCGAGCGCTGGTATCAACTCAGTCCGCGCGGCTGCATTGAATTGCGCGTGCGGCGCGAGACCTTCTGGGTCCGGCTGCGCGACCGATTCCTGCTGGCGCGACTGCGTACACGCCGCGGAATCGGCTCGGCACCCAGCGGGCGTGCGGCGCGACGACGCACCGATTTTCCCCAGTTTTCCAGCTAGAACCGTACTGGAGAGCACTATGTATATCTCTGCATTTTCAGGCAATCACGTCAGCCCGCGCCCCGAGCGTGCCGCTTCCGGAACGCCCGCGCCATCGAACGAAACCGCTGCGTCAGCGCCCGAGGCGGATCATCTGAGTCGTGAAATCCGCGACCAGCGCAACTCCTCGATCGCGTGGCAGATTCTGGACCGGTGCGTCTTGCATGCGAGTGATTCCGCCGACAGTCAAGGGACCGCCGATGCAACGGCATCCGCAGACACCGCCCAGGCCAACACACCCAGGCCCGCGACGCCGACTGCAGGCGCAGCGCAAACCACCGAACTGGAATACCTCGGCGTCCAGGTTCATATCAGCGGCGTCCAGGTCAGCGACAGCGGCATCCAGATCGTCGAGGCCGACCTTACCTACGAGCATCTGGTTTTTCGCCAGACACCGCAGCCCACACAGAAATCCGACCCCTTGATGCTGGATCTGAATGGCAATGGCCTGGAAACCACAGGCGTCGCCAACGGCGTGAATTTCGATCTGAATGCCGATGGCGTGCAGGACCGCGCCAGCGTCGCAACCGGCGGCGATGCATTACTGGCCCTGGATCGCAACGGCAACGGTCAGATCGATGACGGTCGTGAGTTGTTCGGCGACCAGAACGGTGACGCCAATGGTTTCGAAGCGCTGCGTCGTTATGACGGCAACGGCGATGGCGTAATTAACAATAGCGACGCGATCTACTCGCGCCTGCGCCTGCTGAGCTGGAACGACGACGGAGGCCAGCAGCTACAAGATCTGGCCAGTGCCGGCGTCGAATCCATCGGCCTCGACTACATGAACACCGCGAGCGAGATGCAGAACGGCGACAGTGTGGCTCAACGTGGCAGCTACACGCGTAATGACGGCAGCAGCGCCGAGATTGCAGATTTGCTGCTCAGCTACGACACCACGGGCTGAAGCGCCGTTTCAGCGCTGCGGGTCGTCGATCAGCGCAGGCGACGCCAGGCCAGCAACCAGCCCGCCAAAGCCACGAGTGCGGCGCCGTAGAACACCGACTCCGGCGAGATCCGTTCCCAGCCGTAGCCTGCAAGCAGGCTGCCGACCGAGCCACCCACTCCATAGGCAACAGCGTTGTACACAGCCTGTCCGCGACCCTGCAGATCGGCCGGAAACAGCTGCTGCACGTAGTGCACCGCGATCGCGTGATAGGCGCCAAAGGTGATCGCGTGCGACAGCTGTGCGAACAGCAGCAGCACCCAGCTGTCGACCGCTGCCGCAGTCACGCCCCAGCGTACTGCGGTGCAGAACAGCACGATGATCAACAACCGGCGCGCGCCGAAGCGCCCAATCAGACGGCCGGCCACCATGAACAGGCCAATCTCGGCAACGACACCCAGCGACCACAGCAAGCCGGCAGCGCTGCGGCTGTATGCATGGCGCTCAAGAAACAGGGTGAAGAAGTTGTAGTACGGCGCAAAACTCAGCTGCGAGGCGAAGCAGATTCCCAGAAACACCAGCACTTGTGGCTTGCGCAAGGCGCTCCAGATCGAGTTGCGCACCGCGCCAGGCGTCAGGGTCGACGGCGGTTCCGGCACGCTCCAGGCCGATGCGGCCATTCCCAGCCAGAAAATGCCGACCAGCCAGGGCAGCCACAGAATGCCGGTGCGATCCAGCGCGAAACCCAGACCCAGCACGGCAATGACGAAGCCGACCGAGCCCCACAGGCGCACACGGGCGTAGTCCCCGCCCTTGACACGCAAATGATTCAGCGCAACAACTTCGAACTGCGGCAGCAGTGCGTGCCAGAACACGGTGTAGGCCAGCATCAGCAGGCCGATGTGCAGCACGCCGTCAACGAACGGAATGGTCAGAAACAGCGCCAACGCCGCGAGGGCTGCACCGCGAATCAAGCCGATGCGGTGGCCGCTGCGGTCGGACCAGGTGCCCCAGGCGATGGGCACGATCGAGCGCATCATCCCCATCAGGGCAAAGGCGATGCCCATCTGCTCTGCAGAGAAACCGCGCTCAGCCAGGTACGGCGCCCAGTACGGAATGAACGCACCGACAGTGGCGTAGTAGAAGAAATAGAAACCGGCCAGACGCGTCTGCAGGCGCGTCGCGCCTACAGAGAGCAGGCGCATATCAGTCGGGCTCGCCCGGAATACGCGGCGTGTCGACGACGACGTCGGCATTCTGCGCGCGTTGGCGCAAATAGTGATCCATCAGCACCAGCGCCAGCATCGCCTCGCCGATCGGCGTCGCCCGCAGGCCCACGCAGGGGTCGTGGCGCCCGGTCGTACGCATCGGCATTGCAGTACCGGATTCGTCAATGCTCTGCCCCGGCGTGGTGATGCTTGACGTCGGCTTGATCGCGTACCGCGCAACCACAGTTTGACCGGTGCTGATGCCGCCAGCGACACCGCCGGAATGATTCGCCAGGAAGCCCTGCGGACTCATCTCGTCACGATGCTCGGTGCCCTTCATCGTCGCCACGGCCATGCCGTCGCCGATTTCCACGCCCTTGACCGCATTAATCGACATCAGCGCAGACGCAATATCGGCGTCCAGGCGGTCAAATACGGGCTCGCCAAGACCAGGCGGGACGTTGCGCGCCTCAACGTACAGTCGCGCGCCGATCGAGTCGCCGTCGCTACGCAATTGATCGATCAGCGCCTCAAGCTCCGGTACACGTGCAGGGTCGGGACAGAAGAACGGATTGCTGTTGACCGCAGCCCAGTCGACGCGATCCACAGAGATCGGCCCCATCTGTTCCAGACAACCACGAATCTCGATGCCAAGCCGCTGCTGCAGATACTTCTTGGCAATCGCACCCGCTGCGACCCGCACGGCGGTTTCACGCGCGCTGGAACGGCCGCCGCCACGATGGTCGCGGATGCCGTATTTCTGCACATAGGCATAGTCGGCGTGATTCGGCCGGAACACCTGCTTGATTTTTTCGTAGTCGTACGAGCGCTGGTCGGTGTTGCGGATCAGCAGTGCGATCGGCGTACCGGTGGTCTTGCCTTCGAACACGCCGGACAGGATTTCGACCTGGTCCGGTTCCTTGCGCTGAGTGACGTATTTGGAGGTGCCGGGCTTGCGGCGATCCAGATCACCCTGGATGTCGGCCTCGTTCAGCGCCAGCCCCGGAGGGCAGCCATCGACGACGCAGCCAATCGCCGCCCCGTGCGATTCGCCGAAACTGGTGACGCAGAACAGCTTGCCGTACGTGTTTCCGGACATGACTTAAAGAGATGCAACCAGGTCTTCGCGGGAAATCAGAAATACGCCGTCGCCGCCATGATCGAATTCGATCCAGGTCACCGGCAATCGCGGCCAGCGCGCATCGAATTCCTCAACGCTGTCACCGACCTCGCAGATCAGCAGCCCGCCAGGACGCAGGCGTTCGGGGGCCCCGGCAAGGATGCGCTCGACGATGTCCATGCCGTCGCTGCCGGCTTCCAGCGCGATGCGCGGCTCGTGACGGTATTCGTCCGGCAGGCCCTTCCACTCGGCGGTCCCGACATAGGGCGGATTGGTCACGATCAGATCATAGGTCGCGTCACCGAGCCCGTCATAGACATCCGAGCGCAGCGCATGCACGCGCTGTCCGAGTCCGTGCCGCTTGATGTTCTTGCGGGCGACGGCCAGCGCGCCGGAGCTGATGTCGCCCAGATCGACCTGGGCATGCGGATATTGATTGGCGCAGGCAATGCCGATGCAGCCGCTGCCAGTGCAGAGATCGAGAATGCGCTCCGGAACACCCTGCAGCCAAGGCTCGAAATCGCGCCGGATCAGCTCGCCAATGGGCGAACGCGGCACCAGCACCCGATCGTCGACAAAAAACGGCATACCGGCGAACTCGATTTCGCCGATCAAGTAAGCCGCCGGTTTACGTGTTGCGATGCGCGAGCGCAGCAACTTGATGACCGCGCCGCGCTCGGCGGATGTGACCGTTGATTCAAGGTAGATCGCCGGCAAGTCCATCGGCAGGTGCAGCGCCCACAAGGTCAGGAAATAAGCCTCATCAAGCGCATTATCGGTACCGTGACCATAGTGCAATTCCGCTTCACGGAAACGGCTGGCGCCCCAGCGCACCAAGTCGCGAACAGTGTTGAGCGCATCGGTTTCAAATCGGCGGATCATGGACGGATCATGTCGGGCTGACGAACTGGCGCGGCAGCTATGGGATAATGGCCTCGCATTATGCGGCTCTCGCCGACAGCACGCCAACGTCAGGACCCTGCCTTGTCTTCATCCGACTCTTCATCACATCCGAACAATCGCCAAGCCCTGATCGTCTTCGCCGGCGTCGTGGCACTGATCCTGGGCCTGATTGCAGCGGCCATGCTGTCCTCGCCGAAGAACATCGCGATCGGTTCAGGCACGCTGCTGAAGACGCCTCGACCGCTACCCGAATTCAGTCTGATTGATCAGGACGCCCAGCCGTTCACGCGCGAGTCATTGCTGGGCCACTGGACTCTGATTTTCCCGGGCTTCACCTACTGCCCTGACATCTGCCCGACCACGCTCGGCGTTCTCAAGGCGGTTGAAGCCCAATTGGGCCGGGACGCCTCAAGTTTGAAAATCGCGCTGTTTTCGATCGATCCCGAGCGCGATACGCCGGAGACACTGAAGCGTTATGTCCAGTACTTCAGCCCAAATTTTATCGGTGTCACCACGCACGAGCCGCAGCTCAAGCAGATGGCGCAGACGCTGGGCGTTGCCTATCTGAAGGTCCCAGGCGATACGCCGGAGAGCTACACGATGGATCATTCGGCCGCACTGGTGCTGATTGATCCACAGGCGCACATCGCCGGCTACTTCACCCCACCGCATCAGGTCGAGGCACTGGTCCGCGACCTTGGCACTGTGCTCAGGAACCGCTCATGACACGCACTTTTTACCGCTCCGCATTCATCGCGTTAATCG
>JBFFJL010000047.1:0-14618 GCA_041555955.1 Nevskiaceae bacterium | reverse complement strand
GATGCTGCGCGATTCCGGCGTGCGCGCCTATTCGGACAGGTAGGTGTACCCGGTCAGTCCGGCTTCCAGTTCGGCCAGCAGCGCCGCCGCCTCATCGGCTGGCAATCCGGCTGCAGCGATCTTGTCGCGGTAGCTGTCGACCAGCCGTTCCGGTTCCAGATGCACGTAGCGCAGCAGCTCGTCCGTACGGTCGCCCAACTCGGCATCGGTCAGGGTCCAGCCCCCCTCGCCATCGAGCATGACGTTAACGGCATTGGTGTCGCCGAACAGGTTGTGCATGTCGCCCAGGATTTCCTGATACGCGCCGACCATGAAGAAGCCCATCAGATAGGGCTCGCCCTCTTTCAGCGAATGCAGCGCGAGGGTCGGCATCAGACCTTCGCGATCGACGTACTGGTCGAGGCGGCCATCGGAATCGCAGGTGAGATCGCACAGGCGCGCACGCACGTCCGGACGCTCGTCGAGGCGGTGAATCGGCATGATCGGAAACACCTGATCGATCGCCCAGGCGTCCGGCACTGACTGGAATACCGAGAAATTGCAGAAGTACTTGGCGGCGAGTTTGTCGCGCACCTCGTCGATCGCGTCGCGCTGCGCGCGGATCGTCGGGTCGAGTTTCGGCAGCACCGCATGCGCCAGCGCGTAGTAGGCACGCTCGGCATAGGCGCGCTCGCGCAGGCTCAGCTGGCCCATGGTGTACTGCACCTGCGCGTCGGAGAAGAACTGCGCAGCGTCGTGCAGGCTCTCGATCGGGCCCTGCACATCGATCTGCTCGAACAGTGCATACAGCTCGCTCAGAACCACCGGCGCATCGTCCGCAGGAGGCTCGATCTCGCGCGTCGGCAGTTCGTCGCGGTCGACAACGTCGGCGATCAGCACCGCATGATGCGCGGTCAGTGCACGGCCGGACTCGGAAATCACATTGGGCTGCGGCTCGTCGTACTCGGCGCAGACTTCCTGCAAGGTGCGCAGGATGTTGCGCGCGTACTCGCGCTGCGAATAATTCATTGAACAGAAGGAACGACTGCGCGTTCCCTCGTAATCCACACCGAGCCCGCCGCCGACGTCGACCACAGTCACCGGCGCGCCAAGACGACGCAGTTCGACGTAGAAGCGTGCCGCTTCACGCAGCCCCTTGGCGACGTCCTGCACGTTGGCGACCTGCGAGCCCAGATGGAAATGCACCATCTGGACCGCATCGATGTTCCCGGCCGCGCGCAGCATCTCCACCGCTTCGAGCACCTGCGGCGAGGTCAGACCGAATTTGGCCTTCTCGCCGCCGGTGTTCTGCTGGGTGCTGGTGAAGTTGGCGGACAGGCGCACGCGCAGGCCGATCACCGGCGCCACGCCGAGTGCGCGCGATTCAGTGATGACCAGCGGCAGCTCGGAGAGCTTTTCGACCACGATGTAGACCTTGTGACCGAGCTTCTGCCCGATCAGCGCGCGACGGATGTAGGCGCGGTCCTTGTAGCCGTTGCAGACCACGATGCTGCCCGGCCGCGCCATGCCGAGCACCGCCGCCAGTTCCGGTTTGGAACCGGCCTCGAGCCCAACGCGCTCACCGCCGTAGCCGACGATCTCGCGGATCACGTCTTCCTGCTGGTTGACCTTGATCGGGTAGACCGCGGTATAGCTGCCGGCATAACCGAGCTCTTCGATGACCTCGGCGAAGGCGCCGGTCAGCGCGTCGACGCGGTCGTGCAGGATGTTGGAAAAACGCAGCAGTACCGGCAGCGCCAGGCCCTCGCCCGGCAGCCGCCGCGCCAGCGCGTACAGATCGATTGCCACCGGCGAGCGCTCGCGAAACGGCCGCACCAGCAGGTGCCCGTCGTCGCTGACGTCGAAGTAGCCCTCGCCCCACTGGGCGGTGTTGTACAGGTCGCGGGCCTGGGCAGCGGTCCACGCCGGGCGATTGTCATTCATCGGAAGCCGTCACTCGATATACTCGCGCCGCTAAATTTCCGACATTCTAGAGCCTTCTCAGGAAACTCCCGATGACACTCGATCGCAGCTGGTTCACCGAAGCCGTTGACGCCACCGGCAGCGCGTTTTCACTCAAGGCCGAAAAGGTCCACGAGGAGCGCACGCCGTACCAGTCCATCGAGATCTGGAAGACCGAGACGTTTGGTTATCTGATGACCATCGACGGCTGCACCATGGTCACCACGCGCGACAATTTCCTCTATCACGAGATGATGTCGCATCCGGCGCTGAACTCGCACCCGAACCCGCGCAATGTGGTGGTCGTCGGCGGCGGCGACTGCGGCACCTTGCGCGAAGTGCTGAAGCACCCCGAGGTCGAGTCCGCGACTCAGGTCGAGATCGACGAGCGGGTGACGCGCCTTTCCGAGCAGTACTTCCCGGAACTGTGCGACAGGAACAGCGACCCGCGCGCGACCCTGTTCTTCGGCGATGGCATCCAGTGGATGAAGGACGCGCCGGAAGGCTCGATCGACGTGATCATCATCGACTCGACCGACCCGGTCGGCCCGGCTGAAGGCCTGTTCGGCAAGCGCTTCTATCTGGACTGCATCCGCGCACTGCGCCCGGACGGCATGCTGGTGCAGCAGTCCGAATCGCCGCTGCTGCATCAGGCGCTGATCACCGAGATGCATCAGGCCATGCGCGATGCCGGCTTTGCGCAGACCCATCTGCTGCATTTTCCGCAGCCGATCTATCCTTCGGGCTGGTGGTCCGGTTCAATCGCCTGCAAGCAGGCCGGTGCGCTGGCCGAGCGTCTCGATCCGGCCGCGCTGACAGCGCTGGACACGCAGTACTACAACGCCGCGATCCACCGTGGCGCGTTTGCGGTGCCCAACTTCATGCGGCGCGCACTGAAGGCCTGATTCAACTACACCAGCAGACGGGTCACCGACACAATTCGGTGACCTGTCGCTGGGTCTGTTCGATCAGCTGCAGCCTCTGCGCTTCGTTGTACTCGCGTTCCTGACCTTTTTCGTCGCGCTCGATGATGCGGGGCGCGTTGCGGTAGGTTTCGAGCTGTTCCCGGCGACGCTTGCATTCGTCCTCGCGCAGCCGTGCGCTCACGGCCGCTTCGTTCACCGCCTTCACGGGATCGTCCGCGGTCGGCGCCGGAGTGGGGGTCGGCAACGGCTCCGATGCGCCGCCACCAATCGGCTTGACGTCGACGCGCGTCCATCCGGGGAGCGGCTGGTCACCGTAGTGATAGCGCCCCTGTGTGTCGACCCATTTGTAAACCGGCCCGCCCAGGGCAATGGACGTGACCGCACACAGCGTCACGGCCAACAGAAGTGACGTGCCTCTCATGGCGACCCTCGCTCAGCTGAACCGGCTCCGAGTCTAGCAGTACGCACCGCGCAGGCCGATCCGCGAACGGCCTCGAACACTACCGCTGAGCCAGATAGGCGCGCCAGCCGCCGTGTGGCGTGATGTCTTCGGCACCCACCACACCGCCGGGCTCGCAGATGAACCCCGGCACCCAGCGGCCGTCGGCCAGCTCCAGCTTGCCGATGCCCAGCGGCGCCGGAATGGCGGCGACGAAGCTGCCGAAGCGGCTTGCCGGCAGTTCCCACACCTCGACCTCGATCGCGGCGCCGCCCTCGGCGACGCGGATCATGCCCGGACGGAACGGCGGTCCACCCGCCAGTGCATAGAAGCGGTAGACCGGCGCCGACTGCGTTGCGCACACCAGACGCGCGCCACGATCGGTGAGCTGGTGGTTCAACGGCAGGCCGGCCAGGTGCGCACCGCAGACCGCGATCTGGACCTGGCCGCTGGGCACCGCCGGCGCGACCTCGGCCAGCTGTGGCAACGGCTGCGCAGTCGCACCCAAACTTGCCGCCGTCGCGCGCTGGAAGCGCGCAGCCAGATGCAGCAGCGGCACATCCTGATGCGCCGGCGCGAACAGGGTGACGCCAAACGGCAGACCATCGCCGCGAAAGCCCGCTGGCACCGCCACCGCGGCGTAATCCAGCAGGTTCATGAAGTTGGTGTAGTAGCCCAGATCGCTGTTGATGCGCACCGGCTCGGCCAGGGTCGCTTCGATCGTCGGGATGAAGCCGGCGGTCGGCGTCAGCACCACGACGACACCGTGCCAGATCGCATCGGCGCTGCGCTTCAGCTCGGCGAGCTGATAGAAAGCGTCAAAGGCATCGACGCTGCGCAGCGTCGCCGCGGCGCCGACGATCTGCTGGATCACCGGCAGTAGCGACTCCGGCTGGCGCTCAATGAATTCGCGGATCGCGTGATAACGCTCGGCCACCCAGGGCCCTGCGTAGAGCAGCGCGGCGGCTTCGAGAAACGGCGCGAAATCGATCTCGCAGCGTGTCCCGCCCAGCGCTTCGAGCTGGGCAACCGCATCGACAAACAGATCCTCGTAATCGGCGTCACCAAAAAACTGGAGCTGCTCCGCTCGCGGCACACCGAAGCGGAAGCCCTGCGCGCGTCCAAAATCGAAACCGTGCGGCTCGGCCGCCCGCGCGTAGGCCGGATCACCGTCACCGCCCAGGGCGACGCCGTACACCTGCTCGGCATCTTCCGCCGTCAACGCGAAAATCGACACGCAATCGAGCGAACGGCACGCCGGCACCACGCCACGCGTCGAGATCAGGCCACGGGTCGGCTTCAGTCCCACCAGATTGTTGAACGCCGCCGGCACGCGGCCGGAGCCGGCGGTGTCGGTGCCCAATGAGAAGCTGACCTGTGCGGTCGCCACGCTCACTGCGGAACCCGCGCTGGAACCACCGGAGACATAGGCCGGATCGAAGGCGTTGTGGCAGGCGCCGTAAGGCGAGCGCGTGCCGTTGAGGCCGGTGGCGAACTGATCCAGATTGGTCTTGCCCAGCGGCAGCGCCCCGGCCGCGATCAGGCGCTCGACCACTTCGGCGC
Source organism: Nevskiaceae bacterium (assembly GCA_041555955.1). Lineage (GTDB taxonomy): Bacteria > Pseudomonadota > Gammaproteobacteria > Nevskiales > Nevskiaceae > Solimonas. The sequence goes on along the minus strand of JBFFJL010000047.1, from coordinate 9,749 downwards.
TGCGCTCCGGCATGTAGGCAAAATCGGGGCATGCGGCGGTCGTCGGCAGTCCTGCGAGATCGATGTTGTCCTTGATCGCGAATGGCACGCCGTACAGCGGCAGCGTATCCGGGGCCTGCGCATCCAGCGCGCTCGCCAGTGCCCGCAGTTGTTCGACCGGCGTCAATGCGATCCAGCTGTGCCGTGTATCTTCTGCGGCGCGCGCCAGCAGGACCTCGACCAGCGCGCTGGGCTTGAGGCCGGCGCGATAGGCCGCACGCAGAGTCTGCAGGTCGAGGCTGTGGGGAATCTGTGCGCTCATTGCTCGCTCCGGCTCATGCGACTTGCAAGGTCAGCACATCCTGGCCCGCCGCCACCGGCGCACCCTCGCGACACAGCACCGCGAGCACCTCGCCATCCTCTGGCGCGACGACACTGAATTCCATCTTCATCGATTCCACGATCACCAGGGTCTCGCCGGCGGCGACGCGCTGACCCGGCTGCACCAGCACCTTCCATACGCTGCCCGGCACATGCGCGGCGACCATGCGCGCGCCGAGCGGCAGATCCAGTTCGCTGTCGGGGCCAGCTGCGGCAACCTCAGCCTCACCGACGTATTCGGCCTGACCGGCCGCGCGCCAACGTTCGCGTTCGGCATCGAAGGAGGTTTGCTGCTGCGTCTTGAAGCTCGAAATCTCCGCCGCGTTATCTCCGAGAAAACGCGTGTAGTCGGCCAGGTTGAATCGACTGTGCTCGATCTTCAGCTGGAAGCGCCCGGCCACGAAATCCTGCCGCAGCTGCAGCAGCTCGTCAGCGCCGACTTCGTAGAAGCGGATCTGGTCGAAGAAGCGCAGCAGCCAGGGCTTGGTGAAATCGGTGGTCTGGCGCCAGCGATTCCACATCTGCACGGTACGGCCGACGAACTGGTAACCGCCCGGGCCTTCCATGCCGTAGACGCACAGATACGCGCCGCCGATGCCGACGGCATTCTCCGGCGTCCAGGTGCGTGCCGGGTTGTACTTGGTGGTGACGAGTCGATGCCGCGGATCCAGCGGCGTCGCCACCGGCGCCCCGAGGTAAACGTCACCGAGGCCCAGCACCAGATACGCGGCGTCGAACACGATGCGCTTGACCGCGTCGATGCTGTCGAGCCCGTTGATGCGACGGATGAATTCGATATTGCTGGGACACCACGGCGCGTCCTTGCGTACTGACTGCATGTACTTGTCGATGGCGAGTTTGGTCGCCGCATCGTCCCAGGACAGCGGCAGGTGCACGATGCGCGTCGGCACGCTGATCTCGTCCACCGCCGGCAGCGCATCTTCGAGCTGCTGCAGGCGTTCAAGCAAGGCCGTGCGTGGCAGACGGCGTGGATCGTAATGCACCTGCAGCGAGCGGATGCCCGGCGTCAGGTCGATGATGCCGCTGTCGTCCTGCGCATCGCGCCAGCACTGCAGGGACTCCATCAGCGCATGCGCGCGGAAGCGCAGGGTCAGGTCCAGCTCCAGCGGGCCGTATTCGACCAGCAGATAGGCGTCGCCGGCCTGGCGATAGACCACCTGCGGGCGCTCACCGTCGGCGGCACGCTGCGCCAGGATCGGAGAGCTCAGCGCCTCGGCCTGCGGCAGTGCCAACGGCGCACCACCGTTCAGGCTCGCCGTCTGTGCTTGCAGCAGCTGCGCAGCCTGCTCCGCACCCACCGGAACAAAGCGCAGCGTGTCGCCCGGCCGCAGCTGACCCAGCTTCCACAGCTCGGCCTGCACCACCACCGCCGGGCAGACGAAACCGCCGAGGCTGGGACCATCGGGCCCCAGGATCACCGGCATGTCGCCGGTGAAGTCGATCGCGCCGATGGCGTAGGCGTTGTCGTGAATGTTGGAAGGATGCAGGCCGGCTTCGCCGCCGTCGCTGCGCGCCCACTCCGGCTTGGGCCCGATCAGACGCACACCAGTGCGGCTGGAGTTGTAGTGCACTTCCCAATCAGTGGCGAAGAAGCGTTCGATGTCCGCGTCGGTGAAAAAGTCCGGCGCGCCATGCGGACCGTAGAGCACGCCGATCTGCCAGCAACGTGCATGCTGCGGTCGCGCCGCGAGCGGCCACTGCGCATCCTCGGCGTTCGACGGTTCCGCCTGCGGGCACAGATGCAGCACATCGCCGACCCGCAAGGTACGTCCGGCATGGCCGCCGAATTGCCCCAGGGTGAACGTGGACTTGGCGCCGAGATAGTCCGGCACGTCGACGCCACCGCGCACACACAGATAGCTGCGACAACCGGCGTCCCTGACCGCACCGATATTGAGTACGCTGCCGGCGCTCGCATGATGCGTCTGCCAGTACGCCAGCGGCGCGCCATCCAGCGTCGCCGCGGTCTCGGCGCCGGTCAGCGCGAACACCGTGTCGCAATTGAAGCGCAGGCTCGGCCCGCTCATCGTGCACTCCAGCGCCGCAGCGCCTTCGTCATTGCCGAGCAGACGATTGCCGATGCGCAGCGCCAGCGCATCCATCGGGCCCGACGGCGGCACGCCGACATCCCAGTAGCCGACGCGGCCGGGCCAGTCCTGGACCGAGGTCTGCACGCCGGGTTCGATCACGTCGATCGTGGCCGGACGGTAGTGGAAGCTGTTCAGATAGCGCGTGGTCTGCCGGCCTTCGGCGAACACGGTGTCGGCGACGACCTGACGCAGATAGTCGAGATTGGTTTCGATGCCGGCGATGCGCGTCGCCGCCAGCGCGGCCTGCAGTTTCGCCAGTGCGGCATCGCGGGTGTCTGCGGTGACGATCAGCTTGGCCAGCATCGGGTCGTAGTACGGCGTGACTTCGGCGCCGCCGACCACGGCGCTTTCAATGCGGGCTTCCGCCGGAAACGCCACTTCGGTCAGCAGGCCCGACGACGGCTGGAAGTCCTTGTTCGGATCTTCGGCATACAGGCGCACCTGGATCGACGCACCGCGCAGGCGCGGCTGCAATCCTTCGAGCGGAGCCAGATGGCCCGCCGCGAGCTGCAGCATCCACGCCACCAGATCGACACCGGCGACCTGCTCGGTGACGCCGTGCTCGACCTGTAACCGCGTGTTGACCTCAAGGAAATAGAACGCACCGGTGTGTGCGTCCATGACAAACTCGACGGTGCCGGCCGAGCGATAGTTCACCGACTGCATCAAGCGCACCGCCACCGCATGCAGCTGCGTGCGCTGCGCGTCGCTCAGGCCCGGCGCCGGCGTTTCCTCGATCACTTTCTGGTTGCGCCGCTGCACCGAGCAGTCGCGCTCACCCAAAGCGATGACGCTGCCGTCACCATCCCCGAAAACCTGCACTTCGATGTGCCGCGCAGCCTCGACATACTTCTCGATGAAGATGCCGGCTTCCTTGAAATTGGCCCGGGCCAGACGATCGACCGAGGCATAGGCCTCCGCCAGCGCGTCATCGGACCAGACCAGCCGCATGCCGATGCCGCCGCCGCCGGCGGTGCTCTTGAGCATCACCGGATAGCCGATGCGCGCAGCCTCGGCACGCGCGTGCCCGACATTGCTGAGCAGCCCGCTGCCGGGCAGCATCGGCACACCGCTGTCTTCGGCCAGATTACGCGCGGTGTGCTTGAGGCCGAAGGCACGCATCTGCGCGGGCGTCGGCCCGATGAAGGCGATGCCGGCTGCCGCGCAGGCTTCGGCAAAGTCCGGATTTTCGGAGAGGAAGCCGTAGCCAGGATGGATCGCCTCGGCACCGGTCTCACGCGCGGCTTCAAGAATGCGCTCGGCGCGCAGATAGCTTTCGGCGGCGGGGGCCGGACCGATGCACACCGCCTCGTCGGCCAGACTCACGTGCAGTGCGTTGGCGTCGGCCTCCGAATACACCGCGACCGATTGCACGCCGAGCGCCTTCAGCGTGCGAATGACGCGGCAGGCGATCGCACCGCGATTGGCTATCAGGACCTTGTTGAACATGACATCGATCTCGTCGACGGGTCGTCCCGCTTCTGCGTGAGGACGGCAACGGGTCGTCCCGCTGCCGTGTACCGCGATACAGCCGAATCAGATTCCGCTCAGGCCGGATCCCACACCAACAGTCGCACCGGCGTCGGGTTGTAGGCATTGCAGGGATTGTTGAGCTGCGGGCAGTTCGAGATCAGCACCACCACATCCATCTCTGCACGCAGCTCGACGTACTTGCCCGCTGCGGAAATGCCGTCATCGAACTTCAATGCGCCGTCCGGCGTCACCGGCACGTTCATGAAGAAGTTGATGTTGGCCGGGATGTCGCGCTTGCTCATCGCCAGATGCTGCGCGCAGTCGCAATGCGTCAGTGCGTGCATGAAATTGTCGCGACAGCTGTGCATCGGCCGCTTGTCCAGTGCGTAGCGCACGGTGTTGCTCTCGGCGGCGCAGGCGCCGCCCAGGGTGTCGTGGCGGCCGCAAGTGTCGGCGACGAGGGTCAGCATCGGCCGGCCTTCGCTGGAATACAGCACCGAGCCGGCTTCCAGATACAGGCGCGCCTGGCGCTGGATCGTATCCACCGCGCTGTAGCGCTCCTCGGCATCGGCCGCGCTGTAGAACAGCGTGTCCACGGCCTGGTTGCCTTCGAGGTCGAGAATGCGGAACACCTGGCCCTTGCGCACCGTGCCCATCCACGGCTCGCCGGCGGCACAAACCTGGTCCAGCACCGCGGTTTCCGGGTGCAGATGACTTTCGACGATCAGACTCATCTCGGCACTCCTTATTGCGCGAAGTAGCGGTCGGTATTGGTGAACGCCCGCTGGTTCTGCGGACAGTGCATCCGGCACACATCGTCGGCAGCGGCGACGCCGGCATGCCAGGCGCTGAGCTCGACCGCTGCCGGCCGGTAGTCACCGCCGGGCGCCAGCGGATGCGGTGCGGTCGACAGCACCACCAGCACGTTCATGTCGAAGCGCAGGTCCAGCGCGGCACCGGCTGCGCTGTGGCTCGTGACGTAGCTGAGATAGCCGTCGGCATCCGGCACCACCTTGCTGAAGAGATTGGCATTGGCCACCAGATCGCGCTTGCCCAGCCCCCACTTGCCGAGTTCGACCAGCAGACCGTCGCGTGCATTGCGATGCATGGCATTGCGGTGGGTCTGGTAGCGCGCCTCGCCGTATTTTTCGCGGATCAGCGCCGCATCCGACAGGCCACAGACGGTGTCGTGCCAGCCCATCTCGTCACCGATGATCGAGCACAGCACGCGCCCCATGTCCGACATCAGCGCGTTGCCGGTGGTCAGAAACGCGGTGTGCTGTGCCTTCAGCGTATCCGGCATGTTGTAGCGTTCGAGCTTCTCTTCCTGATTGAAGAACAGCGCAGAGACGTTGGCGCCACCGTCCAGATCGGTCAGCCGCAGCGCACTGCCGCGTCGCATCACGCCAGACCAGTGGCAACCGCCGGGAATCGTTTCCTGCCACAGCAGCGCCGACGGCTCGATCGGCTTGAGCGCGCTCATCGCGCACCCGCGCAAAGACGCGCAAGGTCGTTGGGGAATTGGGGATGGATCGGAACATTCACGGCAGCCTCCTGCGGGTCAGATCGAAAGCACAACGAGAGGGCGCTCGACATCAAAGCGATCCTCCCGGGCTTTTATCCCTCCGTGCAGCATCCGATCCGCGGGGCTGGCCCGCATCGCAGAGGCCGGCAGCTCTCGGACCAGCATCCGCTTGCGCGGACCGGAACCCTAGCCACCCTTCGAAGCAGCGGGCCGATGCTGCCGGCCTGCCCCTCTCAAGGGGAGATATAGCACAACACATGCCACGGCGGAGATGCCGCTGCGATGTGGCGATCCCGCGCCGGACCCGCAGCCGCGCGCCACAATGGCGCAGCGGCGCGCCGATGTGGTGCGACATATACACGCGTGCCGGACGCCGCAAATCCGCCTGCAAAACTAAGGAGAGCTAGCGCGTGGCACGTGGCTTGCGCTGTTGCCCGCCATGCGGCAGCTGGCCGCAACAGCAGGGAGCAGCCGGATGGACTGGGCATTGCGCGGCGGCCGCGCGGACTGGCCACAACTCGCAGCGCTGGGCTACGCCGTCAGCGTATACGCCGCAGCGATCGGCGGCCTGTTGTCGGACACGGTGCTGGTGCGCGGCTTCGCGACGCTGGCATTGGCGCACAGCCTGGTCGTCGCCGCGTATCTGATCCACGAATGCGCGCACAACACCGTGTTCGTCTCGCAAGCCGCCAACCGCCGGCTCGGCGCCGCGCTGAGCTGGCTGGTCGGTGCCGGCTATGGCCGTTACGATGACATCCGCCGCAAACATCTGCGCCACCATTCCGAACGCGCAGACGTCATCGCCTACGACTACCGCGCACTGCTGCAGCGTCACCCGGCGCTGTTGCGCGCGGTGCAGGCTGCAGAGTGGGCCTACATTCCGGCGGTCGACCTGCTGATGCATGCACTGGTGATCGTGCTGCCGTTCACCTCACCGACGCGCCGGGATCGACGCGCACGCGTACTGATCAATCTGGTGGTGCGTAGCGGCCTGTTCATTGGCATGGCGTGGATCGCACCGACGGCGCCGCTGTACTACGCGCTGGCGTATCTGCTGTTCCTGCATGCGCTGCGCTTCATGGACGTGCATCAGCACACCTATGCGGTCCTCACGACGCTGGATGACGGCACCCCGCACAGCGCAGCAGGCGATCGTGCCTACGAGCACCGCAACACCTACTCCAATCCGCTGTCGCCCGCGCACCCCTGGCTCGATCGCCTGATGTTGAACTTCGGCTATCACAACGCGCATCACATCCACCCCAGCACGCCCTGGCACCAGCTGCCGGCACTGCATCGCGCACAGACGGCGACCACGGCAGACCGCGTGCTGCCGTTTTCGGCATTGCTGCGCAGCTATCACCGTCACCGTGTCGCACGCGTGCTCAACGGCGATGCGCCCGACCACGCGATCGGCGCGCCGCAGGATTTCATCGGCGTGCTTGGCGTGTCGTTCCTGACCGCGCACTGACGGAGCCCACGGCGATGCAACTGAAACTGTTCAAGACGCTGTGGGGCCACAGCGGTTCGCCGGCCGACGCGGTGCGGCTGGCGCAAGCGGCAGGCTTCGATGGCCTCGAAGGTCCGGTGCCGGACGATCCACAGACACTGGCCGCGATGCAGCAGGCCCTGTCTGCCGCCGGGCTCGCGTTCATTGCGGAGATCACCACCGCCGGCAGTTATGTTCCTGATCGCCACGCCAGCGTCGAGCAGCACCTGCACGATCTCGACACCGGGCTGGCGCGCGCACGCAAGCTGCATCCGCTGCACGTGAACTGCATCGGCGGTTGCGACGCCTGGCCGCTGGCCGCGACGCTGCGTTTCTTCGAAGGCGGCATGGCGCTGGCACGGCAACACGGACTTTCGCTCAGTTTTGAAACGCACCGCGCGCGTTCGCTGTTCAATCCGTGGATCACGCGCGACGTGGTCGCGGCGCTGCCGCAGATCGCGCTGACCGCCGACTTCAGCCACTGGTGCGTGGTCTGCGAGCGCCTGATCGACACCGAGCTCGACATCATCGAGGCGATCGCGCCGAACGTTCGCCACATTCACGCGCGGATCGGCTACGACCAGGGACCGCAGGTGCCACATCCGGCTGCACCCGAATACGCCGTCGCACTGGAAGCGCATCAGCGCTGGTGGCAACTGATCTGGACCGCTCAACACGCTGGCGCACTGGCGCTGACGACGATGACACCGGAGTTCGGACCGGACGGTTATCTGCACTGCCTGCCGTTCACGCAGGCACCAATCGCCGATCTGTGGGATCTGAATCGCTGGATCGGCAACGCCGAGCGCGCGCATTTTGCCAACTTCATCGCCGCGCACTGAGTTCGACTACCCGATGCGCGATGCAAACGCGCGCGACGCACTGCGGCGGCGCACCGGCATGCCTCAGAACACAGCATCGATCCGGGCACGGCCCTCACGCACAGCACGCAAACGCCCGGTGTGACTGCAATCCGCCAGCCCGCAGCACGATGGCACGGCGCTTGCTCACTGAGTAATACGAATGTCTCTGTTCGTAATACTTCAAAGAGGACCCGCGATGAAGATCGGTATGAAGAAGCTGTTTGCCGCAACGCTGGGTGCGTGGATGCTGTCTCTCTCTGCGCACGCTGCGGAACCCCTGAAAATCGGTTACAGCGACTGGCCAGGCTGGGTGGCATGGCAGGTGGCGATCGAGAAAAACTGGTTCAAGGACGCTGGCGTTGACGTGTCGTTCGAGTGGTTCGACTACGTCGCGTCGATGGATGCATTCGCTGCCGGTCAGCTCGACGCAGTAACAATGACCAACGGCGATGCGCTGGTCACCGGCGCCACCGGCGCCAAGAGCGTGATGATCATCATCAACGACTACAGCAACGGCAACGACATGATCGTCGGCAAGCCGGGCATCAACTCGTTGAAGGATCTGAAGGGCAAGAAAGTCGGCGTCGAAATCGGTTTCGTCGATCATCTGCTGCTGCTCAATGGTCTGAAGAAGGCCGGCATGTCCGAAAAGGACGTGACCCTGGTCAACGTGCCGACCAACGAGACGCCGCAGGTGCTGGCCAGCGGTGACGTCGCCGCGATTGCCGCGTGGCAGCCGAACTCCGGCGTCGCGCTGAAGCTGGTCCCCGGCGCCAAGCCAATCTACTCCAGCGCTGACGAACCGGGTCTGATCTACGACGTTCTGGCGGTATCACCGGTCAGTCTCGCCACGCGCAAGGCGGACTGGGCCAAGGTGGTCAAGGTCTGGTATCAGGCCGTGGCCTATATCCACGATCCGAAAACGCATGCCGATGCGATCAAGATCATGGCCTCGCGCGTTGGCGTCACGCCAGAGGAATACGAAGGCTTCTACGCTGGCACCAAGATCCTGACACTGGACGAAGCCAAGGGCTTCTTCAAGAAGGGTGACGGCTTCGGCTCGCTGTACGGCTCCTCGAAGATCGTCGACGAGTTCAACCTCGCCAATGACGTCTACAAGGACGCACAGGACGTCGACAGCTACATCGACGGCGCGCTGACCGAAGGCCTGTAAGGCGCGGCACTCGACCAGACACCCGATCACTTCCTCCAGTTCCGGAAACCACGACGATGTCCACTCAAAGCTGGTTTGCCGTGCGCAAGGAGCTGTCGCCCCGGCGACGCACCCTGCTCGGCATCTTGAGTTTCGTGATCCCGCTGGCGATCTGGTGTCTGGTCAGTTACGTGCCGTTCATCTGGCATCCGATGGTGGAGGTCAGCGATCCGGGTTCGGTGTCGTACTTCACGCAGGGGATGCTGCTCGAGCACGACGTCTTCGAGCGCGAAGCGGACGCCGCCAGGGAAAAGGGTGAAGCGGTACCGGTCGGTGAGCCGGCCAACCCGATCTATCTGCCAGCGCCGCATCAGGTTGCCAAGGCGATGTACACCGCGTTCACCACGGAGCCGAAACGCCGCGACGAAAAATGGCTGCATGAAAGTCTGGGCAACAGCATCTACGTGATCGCGATGGGCTTTCTGATCTCGTCACTGGTCGGCGTTCCGCTGGGCATCCTCGCCGGCACCTACGATCTGTTCGCGCGTCTGAACGAACCCTTCGTTGAGTTCTTCCGATACCTGCCGGCGCCGGCCTTCGGCGCGCTCGCAGTCGCGGTGCTGGGCATCAACGAAGCGCCGAAGATCGCGATCATCGTCATCGGCACGTTCTTTCAACAGGTGCTGGTCATCGCCAACACCACGCGCAAGCTCGACCCGTCCCTGCTCGAAGCCGCGATGACCTTGGGTGCCAAACGGCTTTCACTGCTGTTCCG
>JBFFJL010000046.1:0-14625 GCA_041555955.1 Nevskiaceae bacterium | reverse complement strand
TCACCTTCGAAGTCGCCATGGCTCACCCTGAAAAACTGTTCAGAGCAAGTATGACACTTACTTACTGTAGACGTAAAGTCTGCATCACTCGACGGTACCCTGATGGCACAACGAGCCCTCAGGTCGAAGCTGCGCGCGATACTCGCAGAGAATATGCGCGCGTTACGCGAGCAAAAAAAAATATCCCAGGAGGAGCTTGCGGATATGGCCGACCTCCACCGGACCTACATCGGCGATTTAGAGAATCGTCGGCGAAACGTGTCGGTCGACAACATCGAGAAACTCGCGGACGCATTTGGAATCGAAGGGTGGGAGTTGCTCAAACCGCCACGGTAGTGCCCGCGCCTTGGGGCCTGTAGGCAGTGCATACCGACAAGCATCCCTCATGGACACCCGTGGGTATGGCGGCAGTGTTCCTTCCACTTGTCTATCAGTTCGCGAAACCCTGTTTCGCGAAAAGGGCCGGGGTTTGGGGGCCGGCCCCATTGAGGCCCCCACACTGACAAGCAGGCGCTACAACTCGAGCTGGGCCTTGGGAACCTTGCGCAAATACGAGGTGTCGGCCCGGTCTTGCGCGCACGTCAACCTAGCCGACGCATAAACGGCCGACTCCCCGCGCTCAGGCGCGGGTCCCCTCCATTTATTCCGCCGCCTGCGGTCCTCCGCTGCGCTCCGGCAGAGTGACGTGTGCTCGTCCGGACCGGATCGGCGTGCGTTCTTACGCCAGGCCGGGGCCTGCCGCGAGCGCAGCCAATACAGGTTCGCAAACGACGGATACCGGTCTTCTGTTACGAACGCTACAGCTGCTACAGCTACAGCGTTACGTAACGATCTGTTACGTAACTGGAGATCCGTTATGAGCGACAAGCAGGACATCACGTTCGATGAAGTGAAAGAGGCGAAGGACAGTCTTGAGGCCGGTGGCAAGCGTGCAACCATTCGTGCTGTGCGCGAGCAGCTGGGCGGCCGTGGGTCGCATGCGACCATCGTCAAGATGTTGAAGAAGCTGCAAGGTGGAGCTGAGATGCCCGGCGACGAGCCGGCATTGCCGAAGGAGATCATCGAGCCTGTGCACGCCGCGCTCAGAAAGGCGCTGGGCATCGCGCGCGGGGAAATCCAGGAGCAGGCGCTTCGCCAGGTGGCCGAGGCGCGGGCGGCTGCAGACCTTGATGTGGAAGAGGCCGCCTTGGCCTGCGACGAGGCGACCAGCCGGCTTGCGTAACGGGATCAGCGAATCGTAGCCCTCGTTGCCGAGGTGTCGGCTCTGCGTTCGGAGTTGAGTAGTGCCAGGGAAAGCCTGGCCGCCGCAAACGCTCGCGTCGAAGTCTCCGACAAGGGGCACGCGCTGGAACTCAGTCGGTCTGAAAGATTGATGTGTCAGGTTCTCTCGCTGACAGACAGGCTTTCTGCTGCTTCTGCCGGAAAGATGAACGCCGGTCGCATGGGTGACCACAAGTAAGCTGAAGGCGGCCTTCTCACTGGCACTTGAGTCCCCGTATGATTGCCAATTGGCAATCATACGGGGAGGGCATGAATGCCACGCGGGGGAAAGAGAGACGGTGCGGGGCGGCCGAGCGGGACCGGCCGCTATCGCGAGCCTGCGACAAGCATGCGCATTCCGCAAAGCCTGGTTGGTGAGGTGTCGGAGATGCTGGCCGTCCATGCGCGACGGGCCATCAAGACACCTAACCAGGTTACTCGTCCGAAGAAGGGCCGCTTGATCTCTATTCCCAAAGAAGGTGAGGCGTCGATCATCGGGCCGATCACCGCCCGAAAACTGCTCGAACAACTAATAGCTCAAAAAACTCAAGCAAAGGCGGTCATTCTGGATCCGTTCTACCGCGCCAAAAGGGAGACGGGGCGAGCCGCCTACTTAGCGGAGGTCATCCAGTTGCTTGACCTGGCCAGTCAGGTGGCACCACACGTGTTTATCTGGGGATTTCCCGAGTCTGTTGCGCGACTGGTTGACCATTGGCCTGATCGCCTGAAGCTCGAAGGCTGGCTAACGTGGGTTTTTCGAAACGCACCTTCGCGGAGTCGCAGTTGGCGCCCAACACAACAAGCTTGCTTGCACTTGCGGCGCAAAGATGGACGGCTTCATCCAGAAGCGTTCTACTCCGAGAGGCATCGAGCGATTGCCGCGACTGGAAAGCTCGAGTACAAAATGACGCCATTCTCGGTATTCGATGAAGCCTTGCTGAGCGGATTCATCAAAAGGAGCGAGCAAACCGGTTACCCAATGCAAAAGCCCGAATCTGTTATCGAGCCGCTGATCCGGATGTCGACGCTGCCGGGCGATCTGATAATTGATCCGACCTGCGGTAGCGGGACCAGCGGTGCCGTTGCGGTCAAGCTGGGGCGACGGGCAATTCTTTCAGATCGATCAGCCGCTGCTTTGAAGGTAACGAAACGGCGTATCGCCGACATCGCTGTAAGTGCACCGCACAAGGCGTAAGAATCTCTTGTACGGCCGCGATGAGATTTCGCGATGCGCCTAGATTGCCGCAAATATTTATCTTATCTGGAGCGCAATAACGGGCACCGTGTTAACCGAAGTAAACTCGATCATCCAAGTACGTATGGCCGCGGGCCATACCGTCCGGCGCAATTCCAACGGAGCGACTGCACTGATGACACCCAGCGTGAAAAATGCCGAGGCTCTTTGTCGGGCTGTTCGTGAGTATGGCCTGGGCTCAATGCAGTCCGTCGAAGTTTTCGACGCCGACGCTCATGGTCCAAGGGTTCGCGTAGTGCTAGTTGATGGCTTCACGTTCGTGCTTCCGCACGACTTCAACGTCGAGCATTTTGACACGCTGATCGCCATCATCACATCTGCAAAGCTATTTGGGGCCGAGAAGAAGCTTCTGGAGCAGAGCGCGCCGGGAAGCGAAAACTGACAGGCGTCGGCCGAGCACTCTCCGAGCGTTGCACAACACGGACCGATTCTGCGATCCTGGTTCCAGTATCCGCTCCACGACGGCATTGCAGGCTCGTTTCGTTAGCCAGCACGGCTATAAGCTCTGAGCCATGAGGCCGACCTGATGATTCAAAAAGGCGACATTGTTGAGATTCTTCAGGCGTTCCGAGATCCGGGGGACGAGCAATTCACTTGGGTAGCCCTCTCCGATGAGGAAAAGGGTCGCGTGGATATCCAGCCAGTGGACATTGGGATGCAGATCCGACCTGTATACACCCTGCGTTCCGACCAAGTGCGTGTGGTCAAGCCCTGAGCCCGCGGCGCTCTCTAATCGCAAAGCAGGGGAAGCTTTCGAAGAACTCTCCGCTGCCGCACAACCCCGGCAGGGCGTCGGACCTCGAATCGGTTAGTGATTAAAGCGATTCCGTCATTAACGGCAGCATAAGCGGAACCATAGCCTTGAGTATCCGCAAAGCACGCCGCTGGTTAGCAGGTCGAGACCTGCTTCGTGTCGACTAACGCACGCAAGTGATCGTTGATCAGCTTCGGAATCTGTCCGCCCGTGATAAGAACACCTGCCTCCATGTTCAGATCCATCGCATGGCCGGTAAGGTTGGCGCTAGTGATAAAGCAAACATCATCGTCTGCCACCGCTATCTTGGCGTGAACTCGACCGTCAGAAAATGGGGGCGGGCGTTCATGCCATGCGTAGAGCTTCGCCACGGGCACCAAGGCCCTCATCCTGCCGATCACATCGAATGAGATGCTACCGCCGTGATCCTGCGACGACTCGAGAAGCATCGAGATGCTCACGCCGCGCTTACTCGCGTCGTTCAGTGCCTTCACGATGGTCGAGACGTTGTAGGCCACGAAGCTGGTGATGAACAAGGTCTGCTTGGCCGCACCGATGACTTGCAACAGCGCCTGCTCGGTTCGCCGGGCGGAGACGAAGGGTGTCGTCGGCCCTGTCCACACGAGCTCTATGGACTGGTGCTTCGACACCTTCTCGAACGCATGGCTGGCGGCGAGCAGCATTGAGGCCAGCTCGCCGGGACCGATCGACGTGGATCGCCACGCATCGGCAAGTCGTTCGATCACGGCTTTGGCCGTGGCCGTGCCGACGACGTCTGACAGGGCGAGGTTCGACTTCGCGTTCCCGATCCTCCGAATCGCTCCTGCCAGCGCCCGAACCTTCTCCGGCGAAACGAGACAGACCACGGCTGTGACGGCTTCCAGCAGCCTTTCCATATCACAACCCCCCGAAGAAGGCGGCATCCCCTCGGTCGAGGGTCTGCACCAGCAACGATCTGTCGAGGTAGCGATTGCCCCGCTCGCAGGAAGTCTCGGCGACCAGGCTGCACGCATGACAGGCCGCCGCGTGCAACGAGCGGTCTTTCGCCGGATCGTGTTCCGAGCAGAGCGGATCGGACGAGCATATCTTCGACCGGTTCAGCGCCTGCCGCAGCAACCGACCGAGGTTTTCCGGCTTGCCGAGATCGACGAGTCCACCCAGCGTCCCGTCGGAATCGGCAGCCGCCGTGTAGATGAGGATGCCTGCTTGTGAATTCGCATCCGACACGTCGGCGTAGATGCGTTCGCGGATGCTCGCTGCGTTGTAGCCGCATTCCAGCGCAAGCTCGCGGATGAGCAGGTGCGAGAGCGTATGGAGCATGGCATACCGGATGCCGGGGTAGCCCTCGTTCGGATTGAGGTGGCGCGAATTGCGCCATCCACGATGCCCGCCTTCGAGCATTCCGTCCACGCGCTTGACGCCAGCCTGCGCTTCCCACCTCCCCAGCGCCGCTTCATCGAACTGGATGAAGATGCCCTCGCCATGAACCTGATTCGCGGGCACCCAATCCGGCTTGCGGCGCGCGAGGCCTGCCATCTGCGGTCGCTCGTTCGGATCACTCGATTGTTCGGGTGCTTCCACGCGGGTGAAGCCCAACAAGGCATTGACCTCGCGAAGCCTCTCCAGCAGCAACACCCTGCCGATCCGGCTTTCGAAGCCCGCGGGGGTGCCCACCTTCTTGCTCATGAAGTGTGGGTAGTCAGTAGGCGGATTGGCTGCAGTCAACACTTCCCACTCCGGCCCCTTGATGTCGGCTTCGCTGACGACGTCCTGTCCGCCGCCATTGCGATGGGCTTCGATGGCCGCCCAGATGTCCGATGCCGGGTACTTGTCGATGCCCGGCAAGGCTCCGGTCCTCTTCAGCGCCTTCACCGTCACGGCGACGGCGACCTGGGAATCCAGATCGTCGAAGAACTCCCAGCCGTCTTGAACCAGTTGGCCGAGCGGGTCTTTGGCCTGCGGGATTGCGAGCGCCGACAGCGTGATCGGGAACCAACTGTTAGTCGAGCCCAGCAGAACGGCCCGCGCGTCCTCGTCACACTCATCGTCGAAATGATCGAGATGTGGATGCCTGCCTCGACAGCTCGGCAGGTTTTCCTTCCCGGCCTTGCCGAAGGCGTGCGCCATGCTTCGCGATGCACTGCAGGCATCGCATTTCACCCAAAGGTTCTCGGTCTGCAATGAGGCTCCGCTCTCGAAGAAGCGTAGCGTTCCCCTGCACGAACTGTTGCCGCCGTGGACGAAGTAGTGCCAAGGGAAATCGTCGAGATGGCCGTCGCGGCAGGCCAAGAGAAAACGCGCCGGAACGGCGTCGGCATCCTTCGCGGGCTGATCGCCCTTGGAGCCACGACATCCCTTGTGGACGAAGCGGGTGCGCTCCGGGCGGAAACGGTTTTCCTTGATCTCGAACAGCCCCGCGTCGAAGGGCGACAGCAGGCCGCACTTCACGCAGCGCATCCAGCGCGGAAACGGCCGCACGGGGACGCCGATGTTCGCCTCCGCCGACCACGGGTCGACGAGTTCGCTCTTCTGGAATGGCGGCACGCGCAGGTTATCCACCTGCGCACCGAGAACCTTGCGGACGGCGGCGAGCAGGCGTGGTTCGGCAATGGGCTGGCAACGATCCTTTTCCCACTGATCGATGCCTAGTGTCACCACCGACAGGCTTGGCAGATCAATCAGCGCGCCCGGCCCATATGTCCAGAGCAGTTGACTAGGGCGGACTTCCCCGACGGGTGTTCTGTTCGTGGTCATGGTCAGTCCCCGTCCCCGTCCTTCGGCACCGGACGGGGCTTCCACCCATGGTCGTCAGAGATGTGCGCCGTGTTCATGATCAGGCGCACGCCCGGTTCCACTTCGCGCATCGACATCGGCACCGTCCAGTTGTCCCACGCATGGATGCCCGGCGACTTGACCAGGGCGACCATCGTCGCCGCCTGTGCGCCGCGCTTTTCGTAGGCCAGCGTGCGGCCGGGGACGCTTACTGCCTTCGCCCATTCGTCCGCACGTTCCTTCAATTCACGCTCGGCCAGACACTTGATGGTGGTCGTCTCGCTGACGTTCCAAGCCCGCCTCATCAGCACGTCGATGGCATCGAGGATCTCAGGCTTGTCAGACTTGTCCAGCTCGCCCGCACCCACGTTCGGGCTGAAGGCGTCGTTCTCCAGACGCATCAGGCTCAGGAGCGCGCCGGTCAAGCCCCGATCCATCGCACGCGGCGAGAACGGCGTCACCGACTGCGCTTCCACATGCTTGTAGAAGGTCGCGTGGTACTGCTCGAAGGTCTCGTAGTGCGAGAGGTCGCGCGGACGCGCCCATGTGAGCACCGTGCAGACCAAACCGGGGAAAGAACGGCCCACGCGGCTGGTGGCCTGGATGTATTCCGCCGTGCCCTTGGGCTGGCCGTTGACCGCCATCAGGCCCAGCCGGTTCACGTCCACACCGACCGACAGCATGTTGGTCGCCAGTACTACGTCGATCGCGCGGGTGTCGCCCTGGTTCCACTTCGTCACGTACTTCCCGGCGGTCGAATCGAATTCCGCCTTGAACTTGACCTCCAGATCGTCGAGGTACTTCGGGATGTCCTGGCTGGAGACGCGCGAGGTTAGCTCGCGAATGTTGTTGACGCTGCGCTGGGCGAGCGCGGGCCGCTCGACCATGCTCATCTGCACACGGTAGGAACGCGTCTGCACGTCGTCTTCGGCCAAACGCCGCATACCGCCCAACTCACGTAGCGAATTGAAATAGCCGACCGTGGTCATGTACGGATCAGCAGCCTCACCGAAACGATCGAACAAGGCCTGTGCTGCGGTCAGGAAGGCGGTATAGACACGGATCAGCATCGCGGGTCGCGAGCTGCCGGGAGAGCACACACCGACATAGCGCCGCCCGGGCCGCTCCTCAATCGGGCGCTGCACCGAGAAGTAGTTGTCCTCCACGTCCAAGCCGTGCGGCGGGAACACCGACACGCGCCGCATGAACACGTTGTTCACTTGTTCCTTGGCTTTGCGCACCGTCGCCGTGGACGCGACGATTTTCGGCTTGACCGTCGTGCCATCGAGCGTCCAGCCGCACAGTTCATCCACGACGGATTCATACAGGCCGACCATCGTGCCGAGAGGGCCGCTGATGAGGTGGAACTCGTCTTGGATGATCAGATCGGGCGGCCGGAGGGAGCTGACGTCCTTTACCGCTGCAGCAGGTAATCCTTTGGTCGCGCGGTGTCCGGTATGGCACTCACAGCCGGGCCAAAGCAGACCGTGGCGCTCGCATTCCTGATTCACGCGGCCGAACAGCGTGCGCACCTGACCGCGCCACGCCATCATGGCGAACTTGTCCACGGTGGCGATCATCATCGTCGGCGGGCGGTGGTAGATCTCTTCGTCCACCGTCAGCACCGGGATGCCGGGGTGCGGCGACTTGCTGGATTTGCCACGAGAGAATTCGCAGTGGCCCTTCTTGTCGCCGCAATAGACGAGAGTGCGCCCGTGGTTCTTGTCGACTTCCACGTCGCGCCCCGGCGCGATATCGGAGCCGCACCATGGACAACTGGTCAGTTGCACGGGCGATGCTGCCCCGGCGTGGTGTTTGCCGGGATTGCGGATGTCCTCAATCGCCCGGTGGCTGTCCTCGGTCGTGCCCGGCGTCACCTTGTTGCCGACCCACAGGCCGATGGTGAACGGCTCTTGGCCCAACGCCACATCGCCACCGGTCAGTGCCTCGCGCCGTAGCATCTCCATCGCGCAGATCAGCGCGGTGGCGCGTTGAAACTGCTGCAAGGTCAGCAGGCGCAGGGTATAGCGCATGATCACAGCAAGACCGCGAGAACCGTCGTATCCGCCGAGCTTTCCTTGCAGGCGGCGGATCGCCATCGTGAACGCCGCAACGCCCAGATAGGCTTCGGTCTTGCCACCGCCAGTGGGGAACCAGAGCAGATCGGCATGGGCTTCCATTGGCTGCACGCGATCCGGGTGCATGGGGTCGGCCAGCGACGGGATCGATAGCAGCAGAAACGCCAACTGAAACGGACGCCAGCTCCGGTTTTTCGGAAGGTCGAACTGATCGACCTTCACATCCCGGCCTCGCCGGACTTCCAGCGCGTACTGGCTACGCACGCGCTGGATAGCCATCGCCAGGTTGGCGAAGCGGAACGCCGCCAGCGCCTTTTCGTCACTCTTCAGTGTGTCGATGCCCTGCTGCAAGCGCGATTGGATGTCCCGGCATTGATCCAGCGCCTGCATGGCCTGCGCGTCATACCCGACCACGTCCGCACCGATGCGCTCGCGCTGCTCAGCGATCCACGCCGCGTAGTCTTTCGTCAGCACGTTCAGGGCATCGACCAACTCGGTGACGCCCAGCGCGGCGAGCCGCTGCATGTCGAGTAGGCCACTCGCCAGCATCTCCTTCATCGCTGGACGGTCGGCGGGGTCGAGGCCCGGTGTCTCCGTCACCTGTACTTCGTACTGCGGCAGCACGGTGGTGCGCACCTCAGTGGCCAGCGTCACGTCGCCCGCCGTCTCGGCGTGGACGGCGACGCCATGTCCGACCGCGAATTCCACGCGATTGCGGTAGATCATCTCCAACGATTCGCGTTCCGGGTCGTTCCCGTCGGCATCAAGCACGGGGCGGCGGCGGAAGATGGCGCGCTTGGAGGCCTCGGCCTCCGCGCGCACCATCAGTTCAGGCTGGAACAGCCAGGCCGTGTCGCGGTTGGTGTCGAGTTCTTCCTGCGCGTTGATGAGGAACAGCGTCACCAAGCGATCGCCATTGGCGTTTTTGGCGCGGATGGAGCCTTGTATCCGCACCGCCGGACGGTTCGCGTCCGGTGCTTGATGGGGAATCCCACCTTCGGTGAGTGTCAGCACCACCTTCCCGCCGCAGGGGATGCGCTGCCAGACCTTGGCCTTCTGCCCATTGGGCCGAATCAGTTCGTGTTCCTCGTTGGGCACGCGCTCGTAGCTGCCCCAGCGCGCCTCGACCTCGATGCGTTCGGCGTCACCGTCGACGCAGAAGGTCATGCCGAAGCTGCTGGGCACCAGCGACTGATTGCTGGCGGCGTCGATTTCGTCCGAACCGTCCGACTCGGGCTCCACTCGCCCCGTCGCCGTACCGAACTCAGCACCGGGTTCGTGCTGGCCGGGAACGATCGGGTCGGCGGGTTCCTCGACTTCCTCCTCGGCCAACGGGCCTTCCAGCCCTTCGATGCCTCCCTGAGCGGCATCACGCGGTGCCAACTTGCCGACCAGATACCGGTCGCGCACGCCCATGTCCACGATGCGTTCGTGCGGGCCACCCGCTGGGCCGAGCAGGTCGTCCATCACTCCCAGTTGCAGCAGTTCACGGATGTAGGCGCGATCCTCGACCGGCGGCATGCCGGTGACGGTCTGGTGCAGCGCCGTGGCCAAGGTCGTGACGAACTCGTCCCACTGGATACGCCCGACGTTGCCCGACGACGGGGGAGCCAGCGAGACGCTGGCGACGGGCACCGGAGCGTCGGCGGCGGACAGCCGGTCGAAGAAGATCGTGGTGGTTTCGAGGTCGGAACGAAGCCGCAGCACACGTCCGGCGCGAACGATCTCCCCGGCAGGGTTCAGCACGAGCACCCAATCGTCCTCGGCGATGGCCTGATACAGGGAGCGATCTCCCTTCAAGACGAGGGTGTAGGGCGCGAGCCTGCGATCGGTGCCGAGACCATGATCGACGGCGATCCATGCGTTGACGTTCGGATTCACCGACATACTGAGCCTCACGCTTTCCTGATGGAAACGATTGTTTCCAAGTGCGCCTTGTTTTGCGCACGGGTCTTCTTCTTGTAGCCAAGCGCATCGCAGACCGCCTCGATTTTCTGGCAGAAGATGTCCGCATTCAGCGGAATCATCCAGAGGTCGCCACTGGGTTTGTCCCGATTCGTGCTTTGCCATTGCACCTCGTCGTTGAGCGGGTGTTCCGGCCGGAAGGGGTGGATGTTGAAAATCTTGTGGTCGATCTTGGTGATCCAAGAGGCACCGACCTCCGTGATGGCTCCCCACGAGACCTTCGTGTTCTCACTGGTCACGAAGAGCACGAAAATCTTCTGGGTCGAATAGCTTTCGACGAAGAACTCGCGGAGATAGTCATAGACCTCACGGCCTTCCGGAACACGACATACTTCGTCGTCGCAGTTCGTGTAGAGGATGTCATCGGGCGGCACATCGTTGAACACCAGCATCTGGTGGATGATGTCGGCGAACGGCTTGTCCGGGTACGTCTGGCTGATGAGAATCTTCTTTTTCTGAGAGTCCACTGTCGCCTTCAGCCCGAGGTCTGGACTATTGGCATTGATGGATGCGGAGATCGCCTTCTCCATCGCTTCGCGCGAAACCTTCACCCCCATCTTGGCCAGTGCGGCGGCCGCCTCCTCACTGGCCTTCTTGCGGAACCCGTCCACAGACGCCCTCAATCTGGTCTCGGCATCGCGCTGAGCCCTTTCCTTCTCCTTCTTCTTCTTGGCGTTGACGAGATCAGTGTACGTCTCCCGCCGCTTGAGAATGTCGGCGAGCAATTCCTTTCTTACGTACTCGCGCACCGCTTCGTAGCGCGGATCATCTGACTTATAGCCCTGACGGTTGCTCAATGCCATGTCCGGCAGTTCGGTCAACTCGAACAGATCGACGTGCAACTGGCCGACGACATAGACCTCGTTCAGCTTGTTCTGACCAACGACGGGGAGGATGTTGAACTCGCCCATCTTTTCGTTGGCGAACAGTGAAATGAAGTTATCCGGGAAGTCGGTCATCTCCGCCTTCCGTCCACGAGTGGACTTGTAGGTTCCTATCCAGCCCAGGACTTCCAGCGAATATTCGTAATCCCTCCCATCGTTGGCCTTCATGGTGACGGGCAGAATTTTCGCCTCCTGCGCCGAGACGAGATCGCTTCGCCGCTTCGGATAGCTGTCAGGGACGAGGTCAACCAGCGACGCGAATCTGTCGCCCAGCGTGATCAGCGTGCATAGCTCACCCATGACGCTACGGTCGAAGTCATTGATCGTCACGCTTTCCTTGCCACGAATGACGTGTATCTTGAAGCTCGAATCGACCAGTGGGAATATTTTGAGAAGATTCCGCTTTACTGCAGCCAACGTTTTGTGAAGCCGATACTGTGGATGGCGCATGATGATGGCGGAGCCATGATTCTTGATGCGCTCGAAGACAACCTTCCCATCCGGAATCGCTTTCAGTTCATGCCCATTCTCTGGGTGACGAGTCAGCACGAATCCGGACTTTTCCCCTTTGGCTACGGTCAGGACATCGACGTTCTCCGATACGGAAAGCGCCGCCAGCTTGCCGACGCCCTTGCGTCCCATCTTTCGGCGCTTTCTGGACTTCGTGAGTGAGTCCTTCTCCGTCGTCCTCGATACGCCCGCCACATTCAGGTATTTGGTGATGTCGCCTGCCTTGTAGGACATGCCGTGTCCGTCATCCTCGACACGGATGTCGTCCTTGCCGGCCATGATGTAAACGTTCTTCGCGTCGGCGTCATATGCGTTGGCGATCAACTCTGCCAAGACGTAGTAGATGTTTGTGTAGAGGTTCGGCCCAAGCAACTCGAGGATGCGTGGATCGACCTCCAGCCGGTACTTTTTCATGCTTCTCCCCCTGCAACGAAACGATAACGTGCACCACGCCTTTCGCCTTGGCGTTCGACCCTGCCGACCGACATCAGGTCGGTGATCGCCGCATTCCACTGGCCGTCCGTGATGCCGGTGGCGGCGACGACGTCGGCCTTGGCGTGCCAGCCGTATTGTGCGCTCAGGAAACCGAGGATCGCCGTGGCTGGTGCTAGGCTGTTGGCGTTGGTCGTTGTTTCCCGTATCTCGAAGTCAAGGCATGGCTGCGCCGAAGCGGCGCGGGTAGTGCGACGCGGAGTACGTGATCCGTTACCACCGTGTAACCCTTGGGCGACTTCCCTTTCGTAACGCTGACGGTTCAATGCGGACAATCGAGTCAATATCTCGGCGCGTGCCGTGCCATCAACGCCGAAACGCTCTCCTCGTTTGGTCTCGACGAACTGGTGACGAAGTTCAATGTCCTGCCACCCATATGCAGCAAGGACAGCACGGTCGAGATTCACAATCAACTCACGAAGGCGAACAACGTCTTCGTTGTCCTCGACCTGCGAATGCACCAGGTTGTAGATGGCTGTAAATCCCTGCTGACGCTGCCTGCACATGACAGCACGGTGGTCAAAGTAGGCCTTGCCGGTAGTTTCTAGGTGAGGGTCGGTCGCCTGATACGAGAGATCGCCGTCAACGAGCATGCAGGATGGGAACGGGAAGGTGTCAAAGCAGCTCGTTCCGACATATGCAGGTGTCTCACCTGTCGTGGAGCCCCACACAAGCGCCCATTCGGCATGAGCAACCGATTGGAGAACGGCGAAAGCGCTGTAAGTCGTGAAGGCAAAGAGTTTTGCTTTCTCCGAATATATGTTCTTAGGGTCTCCGAAAGTCACGCAAAAATGCTTCGACAATTTGGACGCCACCAGGACTGCGCCGTGTTGACGAACGCGGTCGTGAAACGTCTCACGGCGATCCCAAAATTTCCAGAAGCAGCTTTCATGCACCTGTCGCGTAAGCGATTCTCGATACGGTCGCACGCGCTCATTCACGATTGTCCAAGGTGTCTTGAACCTCTTGGCTTCGTCCTCGTCACGCGTCCAGTAGTTGATAACCCAACGGCTTCCGGTTTGAGAAGGGCAGGTATTGATGTCATCGCCAACGATGTACTTCGCGATTACTTCGTTGGAATCCGGTTCCCGTTCGATGATCGAACTGGCCTCTGCTTCGTCAAGGACGAAACCGATCCCCTGCACCTTCACTCCGTCCGAACAGAAGCCAGCATTGGACTGGAGTGGATGCGGTGCTGCCAGCTCCGAACCAGGCTCAAGCATCGACGAGATCGAATCGACCTGCTTCCCATCCAACATCACAACGCCCGCCCATGTTCGCTGACTGAACACAAGCACCGAGACGTAGACACCAGCTGTGCCCGGCCAAGGAAAGGACGAGAGGCCAAAATAGACCGTTGCGCAGTCGAAGACACGCGACAGAGCTTGAGTGCGCGTGTCACTTTCGGTAATCGAGTCTGTCGCGATAAAACCAGCCGCACCACCCTGTCGCAAGAGTGGGAGCGAGCGAACGAGAAAGTAGGCGACCAGATTCACGGAGCCTTTGGCTCCGTCCAGTAGAAGTCTTTTGAGCGCCTTTTCGTAAACGTCACCCAGATTCGATGAGATCTTTCGCCCTCCCATGAATGGCGGATTACTGACCCATGCATCGAACCCGGGATCTTGCCTCTGGAACACTTCCGGAAACTCAATCGCCCAATGGAACGGGGTACGGCTGACTGCGCCACGGGTGTCGATAGCGAGGTCTGCAGCAGCCATCCGTCGTAGAACTTCCATTTCTGCGGCGGGGCCATTGACCAACTGATCTGCATAGGTAGAAAGTTCTACAAGGCGTGTTTCGAGTGCCCGAGAATTGCTGGTGACCAAGGCAGTAGCAATCAGTGCATCGGCCAGATAGCTTGAGAATCGGAGCTTGGCGCGAACAGCAGCGTCCAGGGTCGCCATCGTCTCGACATCCCGTATGTCGCGGATGGGAATCTCACGGAGTTGCAGGCGCAGTGCGAGGGCCTCATCAATAGCTTTACCAACGTTCTTGCCAAATAGGCGCGCTTGGCTACTCGCTCCGGGAGCCATCGACAGCTCCGTGAGTTGTTCCAGTCGGTCGATCCCTAGAAGGCTGTCGCCACAGCGCAGGTTGTGGTCGAGGAATCCAAAGGGCCGCCCCTTGGCCAGCGTCACCAGCCAGATGGAGAGCTTGGCCAGTTCGACCGCCAGCGGGTTTAGATCGACGCCATAGAGACAGCGTTCGGCGATGAGGCGGCGGGCGACGATGGTGCGCGCCTCAATGTCACGCGGCAGCGGCTCGACGTTGGCGTCGGCTTCCGCCACGCGCCCATTGACACCGACCGTGTGGCCACGAGCATCGGCCTGAGACCATGCCTCCACCAGCCGGTCGGCCAGCCACCGGCAGGCCTGCACGAGGAATGCACCCGAACCCATCGCCGGGTCGCAGATCTTCAGGTCGAGCAGTTCGGCGGGCGATTTCAGCGCCCAGTCCACGCGCGGCGTGCCCTGCGCCGGGCCGACATAGGCGATGGGCGTAAGCGTCTCGGTGACGATGACTTCGGTGAGCGATTTCGGCGTGTAATGGGTGCCGGTCTCGCGCCGGTCGGAGCCGGTGGTGATGATGAAGGCCCCGGCGGGATAGACCAGCGGATAGCCCCAAGGGTCGGTGCGCACCAGATGGCCGAATGGT
>JBFFJL010000045.1:0-14698 GCA_041555955.1 Nevskiaceae bacterium | reverse complement strand
TCCAGCTGCGCGAGGTTCTGGTCCATCCCCATCGCGGTGGCGTAGCCGGTCGGATCCTCACCCGCACGAGACCATTTCTGCTCGGAGGTGAGCTGATTCTGGGTCCTGGCCAGCGCAGCCTGCTGGTTGAGCATCTGATCGACGCTCTGCTTATAGAACTGGGCGGTGGAGATGCGCATGATGACTAGCCTCGCACTGCGTTGATCAGTGTCTGGAACAGCTCGTCGGCGACCTGGATCACGTGCGCCGAAGCCTGATACGCCTGCTGGTACTTCAGCAGGTTGGCCGCTTCCTCATCGAGATTGACGCCCGACACCGACTGCTGCTCGGCGATCGTCTGCGCCTGAATCGACGCCTGGGCGTCCAGGCTCAGCGACGTCTGACTGGCGGTCTGCCCCACGCGCGCGACCAGCGAGCTGGCGGCCTTCAACAGCGACTGGGTACCGCCTTCGAGCACCCCGCCCTGACCAATCGCGGCCAGCGCACGGGCGTTGCCATTGTCACTGCTGCCTGCGCCTGCGGCAGCAACCGCGAAAGCGTCGCCGCTCGCCGGTTGCCCACTGAGCGTCAACGACCAGCCGTTGACCGAAATCGGGCTGCCGCTGGTGTAGGCAAAGCTGCCACTGCCGTTGATCTGGTAGGTGCTGGCGCTGGTGAACGTGATTGAAACACCGTCCAGCAGCTGCGCATTACCGGCATCGTCGACCGTGAGGGCTCTGACGGACGCCGAGCCACTGTTGTTGAGGCCGGTGTCGACCACCAGCGGCGACGCCGCGGCAACCCGACCCGGATCGCTGATCGCCAATGACAGTTGGCCGGCCAGCTCACGCGTCGGCTGCAGCAGGAAGCTGTCACCGGCCGCCGGCGCACCGGACACTTCCCATTGGAGGCCGTCGGCAACGAAGGGATCACCCGCTGTACCGCTCCCCGTCAGGGGAACCGCTGCGCCGGTGCTGCGATTGGTCATGCTCCAGTTGCTGCCGTCATAGCGCAGCAGATAGTCGTTGCCGGTGAGGTCACCGGCCGCTCCGATCTGTGCCGTCACGCCGGCGCTGCCGCTGTTGTTCGCGTTCGGCAACCCCGTCGCGCTCAATGCGTTGTAGAACGCTCCGCCCAGCTCGCCGTAGGCGTCCAGGCCCTGCGCATGCTGGGCGTTGATGGCTTCGACCAGCCCGGCCGCCATCTCGCCCAGTCCGCTGCGCGCCGGTTCGATGACCTGGCGCAGCGTATCGACCAGTCCGCCCAGCTGTCCGCCGCTGATCTGGCTGGTGATGGTCGAACCCGCGTAAGTGATGTCGATCGCGCCGCTGTTGTAGGCGTCGCCCTTGACGCCCAGATCGGTGCTGGTCTGTCCCAGCACCAGCGACTGGCCGGTCGCGGTGAAAACGTTGACGCTGCCGTCGTCCTGCGCAACGGTGGACACCCCGATCAGGCCCGACAGTTGCTGGATCATCTGATCGCGCTGATCGAGCAGATCGTTCGGCGGATCACCGCCCGCACGCGCCTGCGCCAGCACGATGGTTTCGTTCATCTTGGCGATCGCCGAGGTATACCCGTTGATCTCATCAACCGTCGACGTCGCGGCGCTGGTGACTTCGGACGCAATCTGGTCCAGTTCGGACTGCATCATGCTGAAACTCGACGACAGCGATTCAGCAGCAGACAGCAGGCCGTTACGCGCAGCATCCAGAGTCGGGTTCTGCGCCAGCGTGTTGGCCGCATCCAGGAAACCCGTCAGTGCCTTGGAGACACCACTGGTCGGATCCGAGGTCAGGGTGTCGACTCGCGATGCGTAATTGGACAGCACTTCCAGGC
Source organism: Nevskiaceae bacterium (assembly GCA_041555955.1). Classification (GTDB taxonomy): domain Bacteria; phylum Pseudomonadota; class Gammaproteobacteria; order Nevskiales; family Nevskiaceae; genus Solimonas. Next base: position 12,883 of record JBFFJL010000045.1, on the reverse strand, counting down.
GCTGATACGCCGAGTTGCCGGATAGCAGACGCTTGGTCACCAAGGCATCGGTGATGCGGCTGATCGAGCCGACGCTGACGCCGGTGCCGATGAACCCACCGCCCGCCTGCTGCGGAGTCCGTGACACAAAACTCACGCCCTGACGCGTATACCCTTCGGTACTGACGTTGGCGATGTTGTTGCTGGTCGTGTGCAACGCCGTGGTAGTTGCACGCAGACTCGACAGCCCGATGGAAAGTAGGTCGGCCATAGCCTTACACCGTCATTGCCCGCGCCGTGCCGGTCCTGGCCAGCGCCGTGTTCATGGTGCGACCGTGCGCGATGCGCATGATCTTGTCCGAATAGCGCGGATCGGTGGCATAGCCGGCCTTCTGCAGGCCGCTGGTGAACTGGCGCGCGTCGCCGCCATGCTGCAATGCGTCCGCGTAACGCGGATTCGACTGCAGGAAGTTCACATAGTCGTCGAACGCATCGGCGATCGAGTCATATGAGCGGAAGCTGGCCTGGGTTCTGTGCATGCGTCCTTGGCTGAATTCGGTGGTTCGGGAGCTCACATCGGAGCCCTGCCATCTCTTATCGGCCTTGATCCCGAAAAAGTTAAATGAGGCGCTGCCATCGGGGTGACGCAGCTGGTGCCGGCCCCAGCCGGTTTCCAGCGCCGCCTGGGCCACCAGCACCTCGGCGGGCACGCCGATCTTCTCGGCGGCCTGGCGCGCGTGCGGCATCACGATCTTGACGAACTCGGCGGCCGAGCGCGGGCGCCAGTTGTCGGGAACCGCTGCGGCCACGGCGGTTTCGCCGGCAGCCTGCCCGGCCTTGGCTGAGCCATCCACCGGGGCACCCTGCGCCGCGGCGGCGATGCGCCGCTGCACGAACACCGCATCCGGCTGCACGTCGCTGGCCGCGGCGACGGCCGTCATGCCAGCGGCATTGCGCGCGGCCTGAACGGTGCTGCCTTCGGCAATGCGCATGACCTTGTCGGCGTAATTCGAATCGGTGGCATAACCGGCCGACTGCAGTCCGGCAATGAATTTCTGGCCGTCGCCACCATGCTGCAAGGCATCGGCATAGCGCGGATCATTCTTGATCGATTGCGCGTAGTCATTGAACGCCGACTCCAGCGAATCGTAGGCGCGGTAGCTGGTGCGGGCCGTACCATGCGGGCCGAACAGGCGACCACTGCGTTGACTGACGACTTCGCCGTCCCAGTCCGAGCCCGCTTTGACATTGAAGACATTGAACGAGGTGTCGCCGCCGCTCTGACGCGGCTGCTGTCGCCCCCATCCGCTCTGCAGCGCCGCCTGCGCGACCAGCACCTCGGGTTGCACGCCGAGCATGCGCGCGGCGTTGCGGGCGGCGGGCAGCGCCGCGTCGGCAAATTCTGTCGGGGTTTTGGGACGCCAGTCGCTGGGCAAAGCGGATGCCGACGCCGGCATGGCCGACGAGGCCCCCGCTGTGGCAGCCAGGTTGAAACCGCCATGCGCCGAAGCGACAAGCGGCTTGGTCGCGCCCTTGGCAGCACTTTCAGCAGCCGTGTCGGTGAGCTCCGGACCAACCTTCAGCTGGCGAATCAGCATGTCGGCCACACCGAAGCCCTTGCTCGCGGCCAGTTGTTCGGAAATCTGCTGGTCGAACATGTCCTGATAGAACGCGGTCTGTTCACCACCGAGCGCGTCGTCACCCAGACTGGCTGCGCGCATATTCTTGAGCATCTGCTGCAGCATCATCGATTCGAACTTCGGCGCGATCTTTTCGAGCGCCTGGCTCTCGTTGCCGCGCGCCTGCGCACGCAGTCCCGAGAACTGGGAAAAGTCGAATGCATTGACCTGGCTGTTGATCATGGCGCCATCTCCTCCGCGAGCGGTGCTCTAAATGACCGTGAGCTCGGCGCGTAACGCACCGGCTTCACGCAGCGCCTCAAGAATGGCCACCAGATCGCCGGGCGCAGCGCCGACCTGATTCACGGCCCGGACCAGATCGTCCAGCGACACGCCGGCATCGAACACGAACATGCGTCCGGCGCCTTGCTGCGTGACCTCGATCGAGGATTCCGGCAGAACCACCGTAGCGCCATCGGAAAACGGCGCCGGCTGTGAAACCTTGGGCTTTTCAGAAATCGTCACGGCCAGAGAGCCGTGCGCAACCGCAGCCGGCATCACCCGTACGTGACTGCCGATGACGACGGTGCCGGTGCGTGAATTGATCACCACGCGCGCCGCGGCTTCGCCCGGCGTCAGTTCGATGCGCTCCAGCTCCGACATGAACGCGACCCGACGATTGGCATCCTTCGGCGCCAGCACCGATACCGAGACCGGATCCAGTGCGCGAGCGAAGTCACCGCCCAGGGCGGCATTGATCGCCTCGGCGACGCGTGCCGCCGTGGTGAAATCAGGCGTATGAAGATTCAGCGTCAGCTCCGGCTTGCCGACGAAGTTATTGGGAACGTCGCGCTCCACGGTCGCCCCATTGGGGATGCGGCCGGAGCTTGGGATATTGATCGAGATGCGTGAGCCATCCTTGCCGGACACACCGAGTCCGCCGACAACGACGTTGCCCTGTGCAATCGCGTAGACCTGCCCGTCAGCGCCCTTCAGCGGCGTCATCAGCAGGGCACCGCCGCGCAGCGAGCCGGCATTGCCGATCGACGATACGGTGATGTCGATGGTCTGACCCGGCTTGGAAAACGGCGGCAGTTCGGCGGAGATCGCAACGGCAGCCACGTTCTTCAACTGCGGATTGACGTTGCTCGGCACCACCACGCCCAGCTGATTCAGCATCGAACGCAGGCTCTGCGTGGTAAACGGTGCCTGTGTGGTCTGATCACCGGATCCGTCCAGACCCACGACCAGGCCGTAACCGATCAATGCGTTGCTCTGCAGGCCCTGGACACTGGCCAGATCCTTGATGCGTTCCGCATGCGCCGCACTGCTGAGTGTCAAGCCCAGCAACGCGCCCAGCGCAGCAGTCAGAAAACGGGTCGAGACGGTCATGGGAATCCCCGATCAGAACGGAAAGAACGCATTGAAGAAGCGCGCAACCAGGCCCATCGAATTGGCGCCATCCACCACGCCCTTGCCGCCGTACTTGATCTTGGCGTTGGCAATGCGATCCGAGGTCACGGTGTTGCCGGGCTGGATGTCGGCGGGACGCACGATGCCCTCGACCGAAACCGTCTCCGAACCCTGATTCAGGGCGATCTGCTTTTGCCCGCGGATCACCAGATTGCCGTTGGGCATCACCTGCGTCACCATCGCACTCAGAGAGCCACTCAAGGCGTTGGACTGACTGCTGTCGCCGCTGCCTTCGAAGGACTGCTCGGTACCCACGTCGAAATTCAGCACCTCGGTGCCGCCGACCGTGACCGGTCGCCCGGCAATCGTCGGCGGATTGATGCCGATCGAGGTGCCCTTGCTGGTGCTGGTATTGGCGGACTTCGATGCGTCGGTCCGCTCGACCAGCAGGATCGTCAGAATGTCGCCGACCTGGCGCGCCTTGCGGTCCTCGAACAACACGATGTTGTTGTCGGCCCGATAGATCGAGCCGTCCGCAATCACCGGCAGCGGCGCCATTTCTTCCGGCCGCACCTTGCCGCCCGAACACGCCGCGAGCAAAACCAGCGGCGGCAACAAAAACAGAGCTTTCACGACGGTTCTCACAGGTTGTTCGACACGTAGGACAGCATCTGGTCGGTCGTCGAGATCGCCTTGGAATTCATCTCGTACGCGCGCTGGGTCTCGATCATGTTGACCAGCTCTTCCACGACGTTGACGTTGGACGACTCGACCGCACCCTGATTCAGCACACCGAGTCCGCTCTGTCCCGGAGCACCGGTTTGCGGCGCGCCGCTGGACGCGGTTTCGACGTACAGGTTCTCGCCCTTGGGCTGCAGACCGCTGGGATTGATGAAATCGGCAATCGTCAGACTGCCGACCTGTTGCGTCGAGCTGCTGCCGGCAAGCTGGACGGATACCGTGCCGTCGCTGCCGATGGTGATGCTTTGCGCACTGGCCGGAATGTTGATGCCCGGCTGCACGATATAGCCGCTGGAGGTGACCAGCTGACCCTGACTGTCCATCTGGAACGAGCCGTCGCGCGAATAACCGAGAGTGCCATCCGGCATCTGGATCTGGAAAAAGCCGCGGCCGTTGATCGCGAGGTCCAGCGGGTTTCCGGTCTGCACCAGGTTGCCCTGGGTAAACAGCTTCTCGGTCGAGACCGTGCGTACGCCCGTGCCCAGCATCAGCCCTGACGGCGCCTGCGTCTGCTGCGACGTCTGTCCGCCCGGCTGACGCTCGGTCTGATACAGCAGGTCTTCAAAGTTCGCGCGTGCGCGTTTGAAGCCACTGGTGTTGACGTTGGCCAGGTTGTTGGAAATGACCGTCATGCGCGTCTGCTGCGCATCGAGTCCGGTCTTGGCGACCCATAGTGCTTGATTCATGCTTGACCTCCGATGACGGATTTCCGCCTCGCATGAGGTCTTACAAGTTCTGGGCCAGGGGGCCGCGCCAAGATGACGACACCGCGGATACGGGTGGCGATTGCGGACTGCAATCGCAATTTCGGCGCCCGCAGGCGCCGAACGTATGACTGAAAGGGATGAACGGAGCGAAGCGATCAGCCGCCCATGCGGACCAGCGAGGCCGCAGCTTCAGCGTTACTTTCGGCCGTGCGCATCAGCTTGACCTGCATTTCGAACTGACGCGACAGACTGATCATGTTGACCATCGCTTCCGGCAGGTTGACGTTGCTGGACTCCAGTGCGCCGGACATGACGACGTTGCCCGCGGCAGGATCAAGCACTTCGTCCGGCTTGGCGCGCATCAATCCGTCTTCGCTGCGCGCCAGTTGCTCGGGGCGCGCGACGACCGTGCGCAAGCGCCCGACCGCGACCAGCGTCTCCGCGCCCTGCCCCTGGGACACCACTGAAATGGTGCCGTCTCCGCCGATCGACAGCTGCGTACTCGGCGGCACCGACAACGGACCGCCGTCACCCATCACCGCCTGGCCGCCGGCCAGCCGCAGCTGCCCGGCACTGTCGATCTGCAGGTTGCCCGCCTTGGTATACGCCTCGCTGCCGTCGCTGGCCTGCACCGCAAGCCAGACATCGTCACGCATCGCAACATCGAGATCGCGACCGGTCTGCTGGATCGCGCCACCGCTGGCGTCCCAGCCGATGCCGGCGCCCAGCGCATTGACGCGCGAAGGCAAGCCGGCGCCGGTGACGTCCTGCGGCGTATTGGCGATCAGCTCGGCACGGAACCCCGTGGTCGATGCATTCGCCAGGTTGTGGCTGTTGACCGCCTGCGCCTTGAACGTCTGCGCAGCGCCGGTCATGGCGACATAGAGAGCGCGGTCCATTTCAGTATCTCCGGTGTCCGGTGATCAATTACCGGATGTTCAGAATCGTCTGCGTGATCTGGTCTTCAGTCGAAATCATCTGCGAGTTCGCCTGGAAGTTGCGCTGCGCCGTGATCATGTTGACCAGCTGCTCGGTCAGATCAACGTTCGAGGCCTCCAGCGCACCCGACTGGATATTGCCGAAGTTGGCCGATCCCGCAGTGCCCATGATGACCTGACCGGCGGTGTAGGAATCGCCCCAGGCAGTATCGCCGAGCTGTTGCAGACCCTGGTTGTTGGGGAAGCGCGCCAGCGCCAGCTGGCCCAGCGGTGTCGCCTGGCCATTGGTGTAGCGCGCCTGCACCACGCCTTCGGCAGTGATTTCGATGCCGGTCAGCTGACCGGTGGTGTAACCGTCCTGCGTCAGGGTACTGACGCTGAAGTTGCCGCCGTACTGGGTCGAGTCGGCAACATCCAGGGTGATGGTCATGTCGGCGGCACCGGTGGTCGGCGTGAACGCCGGCAGCGCGATCTGCCCGTTTGCCGGCGTCAGCAGCGCACCACTGTCGGAATACTCCAGCGTCGTCGCACCACCGACGTCAATGCCGTCGATCTGCGAGTAGACCTCCCAGGTATTCGGTGTCGCCGTCTTGACGAAGTACAGACTGGCGGTATGCGCCGAACCCAGTGAATCATAGGTCGTCACCGAAGTCGTGTAGTTGTAGCTGGTGGCGTCGGTCGCATCGAACGGCGTTGTCGCAGGGACAGCAGCATCAGCCGGCACATTGAATCTTGCGTTGATTGAGCTGGTCGCCAGCGGCGGATTGTCGCCCGCCGACAGCTGAAGATCAGCCAGATTCGCAGTATCGAAGCTGGCGCCGCCGAGGACAGGCGGAAACACCTGCAGGCGATTGCCAGCGGAATTCACCACGTAGCCGTCCTTGTCGGTACCGAAGGCACCGGCACGGCTATAGACGTTGGTGCCATTGTCCGACAGGGTGAAGAAGCCTTCGCCTGAAATCGCGAGATCCAGCGAGTTGTCGGTGAAGTCGATCGCGCCCTGCGCAAACTGCTGCGACACATCTGACAGGCGCACGCCCGCCCCGATGGCGGTCGACGACAGGCCGTAGGATGAGATCGGAAACAGATCGCCGAATTCCGCGCGCGACTGCTTGAAGCCCGTGGTGTTGGCGTTGGCGATGTTGTTGGCGGTGACGTTGAGATCAGCGGTCGAAGCGTTCAGACCGGACAGCGCAATACGAAAAGACATGGCAGGGTCTCCTTACAGAATCTTGTAGACGTCGTCGAAGTTGACGGAAGGCAGACCCTCGAGCTCCAGCTCAAGTCCACCGGAATTCAATGCAACGCTGCTGACGTTTGAAATCGCCAGCGTCGGTACTGCAATCTGCGTGCTGCCCTGGGTCAGCCGCGCACTGAGCGAGTAAGTGCCTTCGGGCATGCGCACGCCTTCGGCATCCAGGCCGTTCCATTCGAAGTTGACCAGCCCGGCCGGTTGCGTGCCCAGGTTCACCGTATTGACGACTTGCCCCGAAGCATCGAGCACATCGACAGATACCTCGCCGCTGGCACTGGCATAGGCGCCACCGCGCAAATTGCCGTCTGCCGGCAGATAGCCGGTGTCGGACAGCACCATGACGTCGTGACCCACCAGCGACGCCGCCTGCAGTGCCTGATCCGAGGTCAGCGAAGCCGTCAGATTGCTCAGCGAATCATTCATGGTCTGAATGCCCTGAACGGTACTGAACTGCGCGAGCTGGCCAAGGAAGTCGGCGTTGTCGAGCGGCTTCATCGGATCCTGGTTCTGCAGCTGCGCCGTCATCAGCGCGAGAAAATCCTGCTGACCCAGTTCCTTCTTGCCGGAATTGCTCTGTAGTGTCAGACCGAGGTCTGAAAAAGTGGAGCTGCTACTGCTTGCTGTTACGCCGCTCATGGGATGACCTCGATTACTTGCCCAGCGTCAAAGTGCGCAGCGCCAGATCTTTGGCGGTGTTCATCACTTCAATGCTGGATTGATAGGACCGCGACGCCGAGATCATGTTGACCATCTCCTCGACGACGTTGACATTGGGCGCATAGACATAGCCCTCGGCGTCGGCCATCGGATGGCCGGGCTCGTAACGCTTTTCGGGTGCAGTCTGTGACTCGACCACCCCCATCACCTGGACGCCGGCCGAATCCTTCGAGCCGGGATCGTTGATGGTCCTGAAGACCGGCAGACGCGCCTTGTAGACCGCGTCCGGATCGCTACCCACCGCATCGGCATTGGCCAGATTGCTGGCGACGGTATTCAGGCGCACCGACTGTGCGGCGAGCGCGGAACCGGCGATATCGAATATTCGGGACATGCGTGTACTCCTTACTGGCCGGTCAGTGCCGTGATCAGGCTCTTGATGCGGCCGTCGAGGAAATTGAGGCTGGCCTGATAGCGCAGTGCCGCGTCCGCGAACTGCGCCTGCTCGATCTGGGTATCGACGGTATTGCCGTCGACGGACGGCTGCAGCGGCACGCGGTAGACGCTGGCGGCGGCGCTGGCGCCGTCGCTGATCCCGGTACCGAGGCTGGACCCGTTGCTGGGCGACAGCGCCAGGGATACGGCGGAGCCGGTCGCCTGCGCCTCAGTCGAGGCCAGAACCTTGCGGAAGTCCAGATCCTTCGCCTTGAATCCCGGCGTATCGGCATTGGCGATGTTGGAGGCGATCAGCTCCATACGGCGGCGCTGCAGCTGCATCGCCGCCGGGTGCACACCGAATAGAGGATCTGAACCAGCCATCTGAACGTCCTGTCACTGACATGTGACTGGACGGGGGCAAGTCCTGTGCCAGAGGGTGGCCCGGACTCAGGCCAGCGCGTGCCCCTGGACCGCTTCGAGGCGTTCGATCACACCGCCAGCAAGCTCTCCAGAGCTGAATTTGGCAATGAATCGGTCTGCGCCGACCTTCTGCACCATGGCATTGTTGAAAATGCCCGACAGTGAGGTGTGCAGCATCACGTACAAATCCTTCAGCCTTGGATCGCGTCGGATTTCCGTCGTCAGTGTGTAGCCGTCCATATTCGGCATTTCGACGTCCGAGATGACCATCAGCAGGCGGTCGTCGAGCGACCCCTGTGCGGCCATGGCCTGCAGCTGGCGCAATGCTTCGGCCCCGTCGTTGACCAGGATTGGATCGACGCCGATCTGCCGCAGCACGCGCTCGATCTGATTGCGCGCCACACGTGAATCGTCGACGACCAGGACCTTGCGCCCACCGGCGTCGAGCATGCGCGCGGTGTCGACGGTGTCCTGCTCTAGTTCAGGGCTGCCCCCGGCCACTTCCGACAGCACTTTCTCGACGTCGATGATCTCGACCAGCTCATCGTTGTAACGGGTAATCGCGGTCAGATAACCCTCACCGCTGTTCGACGGTGGCGGCTGCAGCTGGGTGACGTCGATATGCACGATGCGATCGACACTGCTGACCAGAAAACCCTGAACTGAACGGTTGAATTCGGTGACGATGACGTGGGCGTGTCCACTCTGACTCTCCGTGCCCAGTCCAATCGCACGTCGCAGATCAATTACGGGAATCACGCGGTCGCGAATTTCGGCGACCCCACCGATATAAGGATGTGCCCCCGGCATGCTCGACAGGTGCGGCGTGCGGATCACTTCCTGCACCTTGAAGACATTGATGCCAAAGATTTGACGCGGCCCCAGATGGAACAGCAGCAAGGCCAGTCGGTTGTGTCCGGCCAGTTGGGTGCTGCGGTCAATGCTTTCGAGTAGTCCGGTTGCCATTTCAAAGGGCTCTTGTGCTTGCGAGGCTATCGGCAGTCCGGCTCTGGACTTTAGCTCCGGTCGTTCGCGCCGATATTCCTTCCACTGGCACAGGGCTTGCCTTGATCGTCATCACAGTGCTTACGGAAACGGGTGAATGAAACGGCGAGTGTGGGACCAGACGATGCGCGGCCTGCTGTTGATGCTGCCGATGGCGATCGCCTCGGCGCAGACGACCGAGCCATTGCAGCGGATCCAGTCCGTCGCCCAGGCCGCCGCCGCCGCCCAGCTGCCGCCCAGCGCACAGGTCTCCGCCAATGGTCTGGACCCGCGCCTGCGTCTGGCCGAATGCGAGGAATCACCGCAGGCCGATCCCCCCTCCATCCGCGGCGCCCAGGCCACCGTGGCGGTACGTTGTGCTGTGCCGGCGTGGACCGTCTATGTGGGCGTCAGGATCAGCGACCCACGCCCGGTCATCGTGCTGTCGCGCAGCGCTGCGCGCGGCGACGTGCTGGACGCGTCGATGATGGAACTGCAGGAGCGCGATGTCGCCCAGATGCCGTTCGGCTACCTCGACACGCTCAGGGCCGGCCTCGGCCAGCAGCTGCGACGCTCGGTTCCTGCCGGCACTGCGCTGTCGCCCAATGATGTCGAAGGCGAACGTCTGGTCCATCGCGGCGACATCGTGACGGTACTCGGGCGCGCCGGCGGACTCGAAGTGCGCACCAGTGGCAAAGCCATGAATGACGGCGCCGAGGGCGACCGGGTTCGGGTCCAGAATGACAGCTCCAAACGCATCGTCGAGGGCGTGGTCAGCGCACGCGGCGTGGTCGAGATCCGGTTGTGAACAGCACGCCCGCGGAGACCCGTGCCGTCGCGGATCAATTCGGCATTAAAGAACTCGCAAGTGCTGCCGATAATGGGACTGGCGCAAGCCCTCAGGAGTCCCGTCGATGACCAAGATTCAGAATTATGGCCCCCAGATCACGCCACCGACCGTGCGGAGCAAGGCTGCCACATCCAGCCCGGATGTGGACGGCAATCGCTCGGCAGAAGGCATTGCCGGCGAAACCGGCGGTGATTCCGTGAAACTGACCGGCCAGGCACAGATGATGCAGCAGCTCGAACAGACCGCCGCCAAAACTCCGGCGTTCGACACGGCCCGTGTGGCGCAGGTCCGGCAGGCGCTGGACGACGGCAGCTACACGGTTGACGCCAAAAGCATCGCCAGCAAGCTGGCGCGCATGGAATGGGATTTGTCGCAGACATGAACTCAGCACTCGGCCAACGCCTGAAGGACAACCTTCAACAGCATCTGGACTGCGCCACCGTGCTGCAGTCGACTCTGGACGAAGAACACCGGGCCTTGACCGCGAACGATGCCGAAACCCTGCTGCGCGTAACCCAGACCAAAGCCGCTGCGGCCGAAACCCTGCGCGCGCTGGGCGACGACCTGATACGCCTGCGCCGCGATGGAAACTTCGCATCGGTTGATGCCATGTTCGCCGCTGCGCCGGAAGCCGCTGAGCTTTCGCAGCAATGGAACGAGATCCTTGAACTGGCGACCCAGAGTCACGCCGCCAATCGACGCAATGCGGCGCTGCTTGACGTGCGCCAGACCCAGGTCCGCGCAGCGCTGGAAGTGATCTTCCCTACCCAGAGCGCGCAAACCTACGGCCGCACCGGCTACTCCGGAGGACCGGTCGGCACGCGGTCGTTCGGCCAGGCGTGAGCACACCGTCACCGGACGCTGGCGACGAGCGAGGCTTGTTGCTGCGGCGTCCGGCGCCGATCGAATCGCTGCTGCACCGCCTGCGCCTGCACCATACGATCCTCTCGGTGCGTCTGGCCGGCGCCCCGCGCTGGTACAGCAGCCTGGTCATCGCAGTCGGACCGAACCACAGTTATGTCGATCTGGATGCCCTGCATCCCCCGCCCCTGACCGCCCCGACCGCCGGCACCGGCATGGCCATCCACGCCCGCGTCGACGGTGGCGATCTGCGTCTGCGCACTGAAGTCATCGGCCCGTGCCGGGTCGAAAAGCTGCCCGCCCTGCGCATCGCGTTTCCACACACCGCTTTTGTCCGCGAACGTCGCGTCAACTTCCGCCTGCCGCTGTCGTCCCGGCTCGGACTCGCGCCCTCGCACATCGTTCACGCCGGCGCCGAGTGTCATGCGCCGCTGGCGGACATTTCGACCGACGGCGCCGCCGCATTGCTGGCGCAGCCACTGGGCGCCGCCATCGGCAGCAGACTGCAGTGCCAGATCGATCTGCCGGGACTCAAGCTGGACACCGAAGCCGAGCTGCGCTCCAGCACCGCCGTCCGCCACGGCTGGCGCGTCGGCATGCAGTTCGCGCCACTGCAGGCCGATCGACGCGAGCGCCTGCAACGCGCGATCCTGGCACTCGAGCGTCACCTGATCCGGACCCGCGCCGCCCGCAGCTGAACCCCAGCACGCACCGTCCGGTGCGCATAAGATGAGCCATGAATATCCCATCCGTGTCGATCGAGGCCCGCCTGGCGGATATCACGCAGCTGCCGGTCGACGCCATCGTCAATGCCGCGAATGAGTCGCTGCTCGGCGGCGGTGGCGTCGACGGCGCCATCCATCGCGCGGCGGGTCCGGCCCTGCTGGCCGCGTGCCGCGAACTGGGCGGTTGCCCAACCGGCGAAGCGCGCATCACCCCCGGCTTCGAACTGCCGGCGCGCTGGGTGATCCATACGGTCGGCCCGGTCTGGCACGGTGGCGACCAGGGTGAAGCCGCGCTGCTCGCGGCCTGTTATCGCAATACGCTGGCGCTGGCGACGCAACAGGGCATCGACAGCATCGCGTTCCCGGCCATCTCCTGCGGCGTCTACGGCTACCCGTTGCAGCAGGCCGCGGCAATCGCCGTGCGCGAAATTCGCGCACATATCGCCGGCAGCACCGGCCCGCGTCATATCGTCTTCGCCTGCTTCAGCGATCAGGTCTACGAAACCTACCTGCGCCGACTCGCCCGCAGCGACGGCTGAACCCACCCCGATTGCACGCCCGGCGACGCACGCGCGCGCCGCGCCTGAGATAATGGCGCATGTCACCGATTTCATTGTTTGTCAGTTGCCCGCGCGGCGTTGAAACCCTGCTCGTCGCGGAGATCTCAGCGCTGGGCGCCGACGCGCCGGAGGCGCGAACCGGCGGCGTTGCCTGCGTGGCCTCGCTGGACGCGGCCTACCGCATCTGCCTGTGGTCGCGCATCGCCAGCCGGGTGCTGATGCCGCTGCACCGCTTCGCCATCCCCGATGCCGACGCGCTCTATGCTGAAGCCTCCACGGTGGACTGGCCGGGTCTGTTCGATGCCGACCGCAGTTTTGCGATCGAAGTCGCAGGGCGTTCGCCAACGCTGACGCACACGCATTACGCCGGCCTCAAGGTCAAGGACGCGATCGTCGACGGCTTTCGCGCCGCGGGCTTTGATCGGCCCAATGTCGACACCGATCACCCGGACATCCGCATCCATCTGCATCTGGATCGCGATCAGGCCACCTTGAGCCTGGATCTGGCCGGAGAGTCGCTGCATCGGCGTGGCTATCGCCGCAGCGGCACCGAAGCGCCGATGAAGGAAAACCTTGCCGCCGCGATCCTGATGCACGCCGGCTGGCCGGCACTGGCCGCGGACGGCGCCGCGCTGCTCGACCCGATGTGCGGCTCCGGCACCCTGCTGATCGAAGGCGCCATGATCGCGGCCGATATCGCACCCGGCCTGATGCGCCGGGGCTGGGGTTTCGAAGC
>JBFFJL010000044.1:0-14956 GCA_041555955.1 Nevskiaceae bacterium | reverse complement strand
GGCCGACCGCGACGAAGGCACCCCAGAACACCGCCGTGTAGCTACCGCCGAGCAACTTGTCGACCGCCTCCAGCTGCGGCCGTGCGCCGGTACTGAGATTGACCAGCAGCAGCGCCACGATCAGCATTTCCGCCACGATCAGGCCGATGTCTATGCGGGTGAACAACTGCCGCTCGCTGTGCTGACGCGCGATCAGCGCCGTCAGCGCTGCGCCGGTCGACAGCCCCGAGACCAGGAACAGCGGCCCCAGCAATCCGGTATTCCAGAACGGCCGCGCGCTGAAGGCACTGAGCAGAATGCCGGTGTAGATGCCCAGCCCCACTGCGATCGGCAGCGCCATCCACGCAATCGGGCGACGGTAGGTTTCCATCATGTCCAGCAGCTGCGGCAACAGCGGCACGCGCTGGGTGTACGGCGTCAGCACCGGATAACCTTTGCGCAGGGTCGACAGGATCTGCAGCACGCTCACCGGGTAGAACAGCACCAGAATCCAGGCGCCGTAGGACATCGGCGAGGTCGGCTGAAACGTGGTGTAGAAGCGCCACACGAACAACTTGTGCGACAGGTCCAGAAACAGCGTGGTCATGCCCAGCGACAGCACGATGGGCCCGAGCAGCGCCAGACCGTTGGCCGCGAACGGCGCCTCCTCGTCCTTGTTCAGCACCTGCATCAGCGCCGAGAAGAACATGATGCCGGCGGTCAGGCCGCCGAAGAACAGGTAGACCGATATCTGCCAGTTCCAGACTTCAAGCACCGGATCGATGTGCGGATTGCTGCGCGCGGTGATCAGAATTTCCTCGAGCATATGCGCGGCCTCAGATCAGGTAGTAGACGTTGGGGTCGTTGCCGGTTTCCGGCGCCAACACCTTCCACTTGCGCGTGCGCAGCAACTCGCTGACCTCACTCGACGGATCGTCGAGCAAACCGAAGTACATGCACTTCGTCGGGCACGCCGACACACACGCCGGGTTCAGTCCCTTCTCCACGCGGTGATGGCAGAACGTGCATTTATCGATATAACCCTCGGGATGCATGATCAGACGCGCATCGTAGGGGCAGGCTGAAATACAGGCCTTGCAGCCGGTGCATTTATTCGGATCAACCAGGACGATGTTGGTGCCATTCCAGTGATGGCTGGCGCCGGTCGGGCACATCGTCACACAGGTGGCGTTTGAGCAATGGTTGCAGCGTTCGGAGCGGAACTCGGTTTCGAGCTTCGGATACGTGCCCTGCGTCGCCTCGACCACCCAGTCGCGGTTGAGCCCTTCGGGCACCTTGTTCTCCGTCTTGCACGCGACCACGCAATCGGCGCAGCCGATGCACAGCTTGGTGTCGATCACCATCCCATAGCGAGCCATGTCAGACGGTCTCCTTGACGATGGTGACGAAATTACCGCGCATGCCAGTGCCACCCATCAGCGGATCGATCTTGACGTTGGTCATCAACTCCGAATCGTCTGCACCCACATCGTGGGTCAGGCGCAGACGCCGTGAGCGATGCCCGAAGCCGTGCGCCATGAACACCGAATCCGGCCGTATGCGTTCGGTCACGCGCACCCGGATCTTGTTGCTGACGATGCCTTCGGGATTCGACAGGCGCACGTATTCACCGTTCTCGAGTCCGCGCTCGGTCGCCACCAGCGGGTTGACCCACAGCGTGTTCTCTGGCGCCAGCTGGAACAGCAGATGATTGTTGGTGGTCTTGCCGAAGGTATGCGCCGGCATGCGTCCGTAATTCAGGTGATAGAAACCCTGCGGCGGTTGTTCCGGCCGTGTGTATTCCGGCATCGGGTCGAAGCCCTTGTCCGCCAGCTGCTGCGAATACAGTTCGATCTTGCCGCTGGGCGTGGCGAAGACGACGTCCTGCTTCGGTGCGAAATATTTCGGCCGGGTCCGCGGAAAGTTCTTGAAGCCGATCTGTTTCATCTCATCCAGCGATGAGCCGATCTGCTTGAGCTGCCAGTCGATGACCTCGGCATAGTCTTCCCAGGGAAAATACTTCTCCAGTCCGAGGCGCTGACCGAGCTGCTTGGCCATCCACCAGCCGGGCTTGCTGTCGTAGCTGGGCTCGAACGCCGGCATTCGCAACGCCAGCGATGGATGCCGCTCGCCGCTGTTGCGCAGGTCGTCGTAGCGCTCCAGATAGGTGCATTCCGGCAACACCACGTCGGCATAACCGGTGATCTCGGACGGCATGGTGTCGACCACGACCACCAGATCCAGCGAATCGATTGCCGCCTGCAGCTGCGGCCGGACACCGGGAATCGTCATTGGCAGATTGGTGCCGTAGACCAGCCACGCCTTGTAGTGCGCATCGGCACCGATCGAGGCTTCGATGATGGCGTTGGTCACACCAGCATTGGCGAACGGAAACCGGCCACCATGCGCCGCGCGGAAGTCGCTCTTCGGCGTCGGGTACGCCGGCAGCGGGTACTTCGGCAGCGAGACGCCTTCTTTCATGTACAGGCCGCCTTGCCGACCCCAGCTGCCCAGCAAGGCATTGAGCATGGCAATGGCGCGCGAACGCTGGGTATCGTCACCGTACCAGGCCGTGTGACGACCCGGATGGATCAACGTCGCTGGCGCCGCCGCCGCCATTTCGCGCGCGGTCCTGCGGATCGTGTCCGGATCGATTCCGGTTTCGAGGTAGACCCATTCCGGCGAGTAGCGCGCCAGATGGCGCTTGAGTTGTTCGAACCCGGTGGCATAGCGCTCAATGTAGTCGCGATCGTAAAGCCCCTCGTCGATCAGGACATGCATCCACGCCAGCAGCAGCGCGATGTCGGTGCCGGGCTTGATCGGCAGCCAGTACTTGGACTTTCCGGCCGGAACCGAGAAACGGGGGTCAACCGTGATCAGCGTGGCGTCACGCCGCATCGCCTCGGCCAGCGTCTGCACCTGGCCGTTGTGCAGGTTTTCGTCGATATGCGAACCGATCAGCACGATGCAGCGCGAGTGCTCCATGTCGGTCCGCTCGGGCGAGCCGACACTTTCGCCGAAGGTCAGTTCGAAGCCGACATCGCGCGGCCCGCGGCACTGCGCGAACGCCGGCTCGGCAATGCTGCCGCAGCCATACGCCTTCATCAGATGCTGAAAATGCGCCGCGCCGTAACCGTGATTCAGCAACGCGGTGCGGTCTGCACCGTGGCGCTGCGCAATCGACTTGAGCCGCTCGGCGATGAAGTTCAGTGCTTCATCCCATGAGACTTCGCGGAATGTCTGCACGCCGTCCGCGCCGGTTTCGCGCAGCAACGGTCGCTTCAGGCGATCCGGGTCCTGATAGCTGCCCAGTCCGGCGGTGCCGCGCGTACACAGGCGTCCTTCGCTGTGCAGATCGCCTTCATTGCCGATGATCTTCCACGGCTGACCATCTTCGGTGTGCACAAAGCCGGCGCACTTCCAGAAGCACATGTCGCAGAAGGTCGGGATGCGGCTGACCTCGCCCTCGCCCGGCAACGGCCGCGGCGTGCAGCCACCGAGCATCGGCACGGTACTGCCGAGCCCCAGCAGCGCGGATATCTTGATGAACTCGCGCCGATTCAGACCGGTGCTCAGCATCCTTCTTCTCCCTTGTGTGCGCGCTTGCGCGCGGGCTCGGCGGGAGCCACGCTGATCGGCACTGACTCCGCTGTCGCCGGCATCTCAGCCGGCGGCAGCGTGTCGGCCTTCTGGATGATGAACCACGACGCTTCCGCTTCCGGCAGAAAGCGTGTGGTCGGGAAGAACGCCATGACCGCTGCAATGGCCAGCGCCAGCACGATGACCGGCGCTTCGTAGCGCACGGCCCGACGCAGCGCCACGCCTTCGGCCTGCGGCTCCGGCCAGAAGTAGTGCTGCCCGAAACGCATCAGCAGACTGCCACCCACCGAAGCCACGACCAGCAACAAGACGACCGTGCCGAGATTCAGGCCCAGCAGCTGATCCAGTCGATACACGCCGCGATAGTCGCTGTTGTAGAAGTCGCCCCAGATCGGAAACAGATCGCCGAACAGAATCGAGCCACCTAGAAAACCGATGACAAAAATCATTGCGTCGACACGGCCGGTCGCGATGGATGCCGCTGCGGTGCCGGGACAGAAGCCGCCGATCGCCATGCCCACGCCAAACAGCACGCCACCCACCGCCATCGGCATCAGGAACGTCGGCAGAAAATACATCTTGGACGTGTCGATGAAGCCCATCAGGCTCAGCGCCCACAGCCCAATCATGCCGGTGACGATGGCCGAGAACATCACCACCGGCACGCCGACGTCCTTCAGATAGAACGCGCGGGCGATGCGGCGGCTGTCGGTGAAGCCTGCGAAATAGAGACCGAGTCCGAAAATGAACCCGATCGGCACCGCCAGCCACAGGTTCGTGACCTCGGAGATCACACCGGTCTTGACCAGCGGCGCGATCATATCCATTGCTTTCTCACGAACCAGGCAGTGCCGAAGCCACCGATGAAGATGCAGATCAGAAAGGCCCAGGACCCAACCGACAGCTCGGCGCCCCCGACCAGACCCTGACCGCTGGTGCAGCCCCGCGCCAGCCGCGCGGCAAAGCCGGCAATGACACCGCCGACCAGGGCGAGCAGCAGGCGCCCGTTCCTGGAGATGCGCGGACCGCGCTGCACTTCAAACTTGAAGTCGCCGCTGAAGAACGACCCGGCAAAAGCACCGGCCAGCAGACCAACCATCAGATAGCTCAAGTAGTCATTGAGCGGGACGGCGCCATTGGCAAAGTAAGGTCCGAAATAGGCACTCTTCTCGGTCAGCTCAGGCATCAGCCAGTGCTGTACCGTCGCCACCAGACGCGTCATGGTGCCGCTGACGCCAATGCCACGGCCAGCAACAACAAACGTCAGCAGCATCGAAATGCCGATCACGATGCCCGCAAGCACCGGGGGGAAACGATCTCGCAGATTCACAACGCTCCTCCGCCAATCTTTTCGTCGGTCTCAAATGACCGCTGATTTCGGAATCAATCCCGCCTCGGCGAGCTCTGAATCAAGCAGGTGACGACCCTCTACACTTCCCCGCATGTACGCCACCGAGTACTGCATAGTGCGGAGCAATCTTCGCATCGGCATTCAGGGCCGGCATTGTCATAGATCAATCCCGCAAACCCGCCTGGCGATGGCGCACAAGACACCGAGCGCAGCGCCCTGAGGGCGGGTTACGCTCATAAAATCAGTCAGATAGAGGTTGCTGCAGGCCCTTGCCGCGAGCGTTATCGCCGATGGCTCCACCCGCGGCCGTCGCATTCGCCTCAGTCGAAAACCGCACCCCGTTCGATCAGCAGTTCACGCAGAACGCTGCGATGGCAGTGCTGCTCATCCTCGCAGTAACAGCCCACGGCAAACGACGTCGTCATCGACAATGCCGCCAGCAGATCGAGTATCCGACTGGCGTCAGGCGCACTCATCTCTCGCCGGTATTGCCTGGCGAAGCGCAGCCAATCGGCCGGACTCTCGGCAGCTTGCGCCTGCTTCACCAGCTCCGCGCTGGGCGCGAGATTGGGCAACCAGACATCATAGAAATCACGGTTTGCGATCTGCTCTTTCGGCACGCCGCGTGGCGGCCGGCGCACAGTACCGATGCGCAGTCCCTCGTGCGGAAGCCGCGGTGTTCCCAAGCGGACAATGCGGACGGCCATCGGGTGTTCTCCTCGGTTCAGGCCTGGCAGCCAATCTCGATTCTGCCCGTTTGAATGCTGGCGAGACCAGGCGGACCAAGCGTCAGCACCGCATGACGCCGCTGCACGATCGCCGGACCGAGCCAGACCGTGGCGTTACCATGACGCCATGAATTCGAAACCCTACGCGTACTCGCTCGATCACGCGGAGCTGCTGCAATCCCTCGGCAACACCGAGAACCTCCTGATCATCCAGGACCTGGATGGCGTCTGCATGGAGCTGGTGCGCGACCCGCTGACCCGTCGCATGGACCGTCGCTACATCGAAGCCACGCACCAGCTCGCCGGACACTTCTATGTGCTGACCAACGGCGAGCACATCGGCAGCCGCGGCGTGAATGCCATCGTCGAGCAGGCATTCGACACTCCGGAACACGCACGCGACCAGGGCTTCTACCTGCCAGGACTGGCTGCTGGCGGCGCGCAGCTGCAGGACCGCCACGGGCGTGTTTCTCATCCGGGCGTCAGCGATGAAGAGCTGGCCTTCCTGCAGTCAGTGCCGCAGCGCGGGCGACAGTTCCTGGACGCACTGCTCGCCGCAGCGCCGTACGCACTGAGTGCAACTGAACGCGCGCCGCTGATCACCAGCTGCGTGCTCGACAATCCGGCCTCGCCCACGCTCAACGTCAATCGTCTGCATCAGCACTTTCACGATCGGGCCGAATGCTGGCTGGCGCTGCAGCAGGCCCTGACCACGTTCATGGACCAACTGCTGCGAGAGGCGGCCGGCGCCGGCCTGGCGGACTCGTTCTTCGTCCACTTCGCGCCCAATCGCGGACGCGATGAAAACGGCAACGAGCGCATCAAGTACGCCGACGGCGACAACGCCGGTACCACCGACTTTCAGTTCATGCTCAAGGGCGCGATCAAGGAAGTCGGCGTACTGGTGATCCTCAATCACTACTACCACCTGCGCACTGGCCGTTATCCACTGGGCGAGCATTTCAACGCCCGCCAGTCACCGCGCGAGCTGGACGCGCTGCTGCAGCTGGCGCAGGAACACTTCGACCCCGTACTGATGCCGCGTATCGTCGGCGTCGGCGACACCGTGACCTCATACCCGCAGACTGACGGCGGCCACACGCTTTACCACCGCGGCGGCAGCGACCGTGGATTTCTGACACTGGTGCAGCAACTCGGCCGACGCTTCGGCACCGACAACGTGGTGATCTACATCGACAGCAGCGGCGGCGAAGTACGGCGCCCCGGGGTTGATCGAGACCATCTGCAGCGCCACGCCGAACGACCGGATTCCTCGGTCTGGAATGCCCTGCGAGGCATCACCGATCGCGATGACCCGCTAACGCTGAATGTGATCTTTCCCGAAGGCCATCGCCAGTACGTCGATTTCTTCTGCCGGCTGGCCGGCCTGAAGTAGTCGAAGCTCAAGCTCACATCGCCTGCGCGAGCAGAACTCCATCAGCGGTCACGCGTCTGTGCGAAGACTGTCGTAACGATGCCCAACGCAATCACGATGGCACCAACCCAGGTTGCACCGCTGTAGCGTTCACCGAGCAGAGCGGTTGTAGCGATCAGCCCAACCGCCGCAGCCACATATCCGATCTGACTCAGCAGCACCGGACCACCGATTTTCTGCAGACGAAAGAAAAACGGAAAAGTGGCTCCCGAAACCAGCACCTGTATCAACGCCGGACCTGCAACCGGCGCGAGCGTATCGAACGACGGACCTCCGCGTGTCGCCAACAGCAGCACGAACACCAACGCCGCAAACGCATGACCCCAGAACGCCAGGACGTTTGGGACCACGCCGTCCGGCCAGTCAAGTGTGCGGTAGACGTTGCCGATCGCCAGCGCGATCGGAATCATCAGCGCCGCCAGCAGCCAGAGCCGCTCATCCCCAGAAAACGCGGTACCGCGGGTCAGGCTCACAATGGTCGCGCCGATCAGGCCAACGGCGATGCCGATCCAGCCGAGTCGCCCCGATGTTCTGAGGCCGAACAGCGCCGCAAGCAGCGCAGTGAACACCGGCGACAGCGCGAACATCAGTCCGGCGTAGCCGGCACCAGTGTGCGGAATCACGCTGAACACCAGCAGGTTAGGCGTAACGAACGACACCAGCGCGGAAATTGCCGTGTAGCGCAGAATTACGTGGCGACGGCAGATTGAGGCTGCGCGTCGCCAGCAGGAGCGGCAACAGCATTGAACTGGCGCCCAGCGAGATCAGCAGCGCCCAGATCAGCGGTGAAACGCCGGCGTCGCCGGCGATCTTGCCCAGCGGAAAGTTCAGTCCGATCAGCGTGCCGGTGATCAGCAGCAGCACCGCTGGCGATTGAGGCATCGCCACGACGCTGGCGCCGACCGGCATGAACGGCGGCGCGCTCATGAAATCGCTCCCGCGAGTCCTTCACCATCGGCACCAAAGCGCTCGGCGAAGGCGATTTTGTCGAGCGGCTTGCGCGCGCTTGGAACCTCCCGCTGCCGCAATGGCAGCGGCAGCCGCGACGCTTCAGTGCGACGACCAATCGCGATCGCGATCTCGATGTGGAAGTCGTCCGGAACCGCGAGGCGCTGACGCACTGCGTCGAAATGGATCCCGGCCATCGCGTGAGCCTGATAGCCGAGCAGCGTCGCCTGCAACGCCAGCTGCGCCCAGGCCGCTCCGGCGTCGAAGCTGTGCGTTCGCGAGCGTTTCGGTTCTGCGCCGTCGCTAACCGCCGTGCGCCGCTCAGACACCAGAAACACCAGCGCAGCGGCGTCCTTTGCCCAAGCCGCATTGAACGCGTCAAGCAAGTCGACGAAATCCAACCATCGGGGTTCCCCTCGCATCGCATAGATGAATCGCCACGGCTGCAGGTTGTGCGCCGAGGGCGCCCAGCGCGCGGCCTCCAACATGGTCAACAGATCGCGTAACGGCATTGCCACGGGCTCGAACGCCCGCGGCGACCAGCGCCTCAGAAACAGCGAGGCAACCGGGTACCCGGCGATACGATCACCGCATCGCAATTGGTGCTGGTCAGTTTGGCCAATCGATTCTGGAACAGGTTCCTGGCGCATCTTCGTTATCCTCGTCGCGGGCGGCGCGCCGAACGGCGCCGCAGGGCGAGGACACTCTAGGCAGCACACGGATGAAGATCAGCGGCCCTCCCGCAAAAACACTGTTCACGGATCTGTGCAGATCGGCACAGAATAGAACTTGCGCTCAGTCCCAGTACGGCGGGTCGCTGATCTTGTCGGCAATGAAATCGACGAAGGCGCGCACCTTCGGTGACAGATGCCGCCTCTGCGGGTAGACCACGTGCAGCGCCACCTCGAGCGTCCGGTAGTTCTGCAGCAACGGAACCAGCCTGCCCTCTCGGATGTCCTGCCCGACCAGGAACGTCGGCGTCCGCGTGATGCCGACGCCACCGAGCAGCGCCTCGCGCAGCGCCAGACTGTTATTCATGCGCAAGCGTCCTTCGATCGGAACCGTCGCCACATCACCGTCTGGCCCAACAAACTGCCAGCTTTGAGCCGAACGCTGAAGGCTGAAGGTGACGATATCGTGTTCGCGTAGATCTTCCGGCGTGCGCGGAATACCGCGCCGCTGCAGATAGGCTGGTGCCGCCACGATCATGTGGCGAATCGGTGCGAGCCGGCGCGCAACCAAGGACGAGTCCTCCATTTCGGTACTGCGCAGCGCCACATCGAACCCGCCGTCGATGACATCGACCTTGCGGTCGTCCAGATCCATCTCCACGCTCACGTCCGGGTAACGCCCGAGAAACTCCGGCAACAGCGGCGCGACGTGCTGGATACCGAAGGTCATCGGTGCGTTGATGCGCAGTACCCCACTGGGCCTCGCCTGTAATCGCGACACTTCGGCCTCGGCCTCGGCAATATCCTCGAGCCCCCGGCGGCTGCGCTCGAAGAAAACGCGGCCGGCCTCGGTCAGGTTCAACCTCCGCGTCGTACGATTCAGCAGGCGTGCCCCCAACCGGTCTTCAAGCCGACTGACGTACTTGCTGACCACCGAACGCGACAACTTCAGGCGCTCCGCCGCGAGGGAAAAGTTGCCGGCCTCGACGACCGCGACGAAGACAGCAACGTCGCTCAGGGAATCCATGTTGGCTCTCGATTAGTCAGCATCCGTGAACAGACTTTTTCATGGAGGTCGGATTATCCATCAAACGCCACGCCGTACCGTGCTCGCCACATTTCGACACGGTCCTTTACGATGATCATCAAGACACTATTCGCCATGTTTTCGTTGCTGACAGCAGCACTTTCCGTCGCACATGCCGCCGAGCGCGAGGTCGGGCGCAGTCCATGGGGCGCCGATGACCAGATCGGCCGCCTCAACCTGATGACACCCACCTCCCGCAGTGCGGTGCTGTCGCGCATCGCCGGCGGTGCAGTCTACGACCTGTCGGTCGAATATTTCATCGGCATGCCGAGCTGGCAGGCCGCTGGCGACCCCCACTACCGGATCTGGATGACGCACACGCCGCACGGCACTGCCGTCGACGATCCGCTTGGCCTGGGCACGACCATGAACGAGCACGTCAGCTACACCGGCGCGGCGATCTCGATGTACACACACATGGGCACGCATATCGACGGCCTGACTCACTTTGGTCTTGGCGGCCGGATATGGAACGGCTTCAGCGCGAGCAAATACCTCGGCGATCGGGGGTGGCGTGTGGCGGGCGTCGAGACCATGCCGCCAATCGTCGCCCGCGGCGTCATGATCGACGTCGCCACCGCCAAGGGCATGGCGATGCTGCCGGACGGCTACAAGGTCACTCGGCGAGATCTGATCAAAGGCTTGGAACGGCAGAAGCTCAAGCTGCAGACTGGCGACGTCGTTCTGATCCGCACGGGGCGCATGCAGTTGTACGAGAATGCCAGCGCTTATATGGACAACCCGCCTGGATTGAGCCTGGACGCAGCACGCTTTCTGGTGGAAGACAACGGCGCGATGATTGTCGGCGCGGACAACCTCAGCTTCGAGACATTTCCGTCGGAGCTGGACGACGACTACGTGCCGCTACACACCTACATGCTGGCGCAGCACGGCGCGCCGATTATCGAGCTGGCCTGGCTTGAGGAACTGGCGCGCGACAGAATTCACGAGTTCGCGTTCATCGCCGGCCCGCTGAAGCTGCGCGGCGCCGACGCCGCACCACTGCGACCAATCGCCCTTCCACTTCGCTGAACGTAGACGCAGAAGGCCCGGTCGACCAGTAGGCGCCCGGGCCTCGTTTCGTAGCAGCCCCGTCTTATGACGCCAGCCGCGGATTTGCCTCGGCCGCAGCCGGCGCAACCTCCTGTCGGCTGAAGATGCCGAGCACCGGCGTACCATGGGCGCGCAGGATCGGCTCGATGCGACGATGCAACGCGTGATAACGGTAGAACGGCACGCGTGGGAACAGGTGATGGACCGAGTGCAGATTCTGTCCCAGCCAGAACCACTCCAGCGGCTTCATCCACGTCGGCATGATCAGGCTGCTGGTGTTGCGATAGCGCGCCGCATCCGAATACGGATAGTGCGGACGGTAGGCAAACCAGTAGGCCGTGAAGAAGGCCCCGATCAGATAGCCGATGATCAGCATGAATACCGTGGCACCGCTGGGCACCAAAGCCAGAAAAGCCGCGCGCCAGCCGATCGAAACTGATACTTCCGCAATATAAGCGGCACGTTCCCGAAATGGCGCCGTGGCCCAATAGTCGCGAAACAGAAAGACATTCTGCGTCCACAGGAACTGCAGGCCAGTCACGACAAACGCCACGAAGCCGCGCTGCATACCGCTGACGACAAAGTCCGGATCCTTGTCGGGCTGGTTGGTGTAACGGTGATGGGTGAAGTGCTCAACCCTGTGCGTCGA
The DNA here is from genome assembly GCA_041555955.1 of Nevskiaceae bacterium. Classification (GTDB taxonomy): domain Bacteria; phylum Pseudomonadota; class Gammaproteobacteria; order Nevskiales; family Nevskiaceae; genus Solimonas. Next base: position 3,455 of record JBFFJL010000044.1, on the reverse strand, counting down.
GAACGGCACCGAGATCAAGGGCGCAACCAGGTAGCCGCATAGATTGTTCAGCCACTGCAGCGCGTCATGCCGGCCGTGAATGTTGCCGTGCGCCGCCTCGTGCAGCGGCGTGTACGACATGTAGGTCAGCACCGCGTAGATCGCGGTTGCCGCCCACAGCGGCATCTGGCCGGTCGCGAACAGCCACAGATTGGCGATGAAGGCGACCATCACGAACGCCACCAGAACAACCGTCAGCCAGGCCAGCTCCCCCGTATACTCCTTGGAGGTAGCAATGGCTTGCTTGTTCAGCACACTCAAATCCTGCTGCATCGGTACTCCGAAACGTTTGCGTCAGCCTGCGATATTAGGAGGGCGATGCACTGCAAGGCAGGACATTGGCGGCCTGAATCAGCGCTTTTTCGGCCAGCCCGGATCCGGGGCGGCACGCCACAACGAGGAGATTGGAGCTTGGGAACGCAGGCGCAGACTACGATTCTGCATCCTGTTGCTATCGCACAGGTGATGGTGAACTTCGCGGCGCGCCACGGCGTCGACGTCGACACCTGCCTGCTCGGAACGGGTGTCAGCGAAGCACAGTTGCGTGATCCTGATGCGCTGATCGAGCGCACCCAGGAGATGCGTCTGGTCGAAAACCTGATTCTGGCGTTGCCGGACGTGCCCGCGCCGGGCTTCGATCTGGGCATGCAATACAACGTCGCCACTTTCGGCATCTTCGGCTTTGCAATGCGCACCAGTCGCAACCTGCGCGAGGCCATGCAGTATGCGCTGCGCTATCTGCCGCTCAGTACCGCCTACTGTCGCTTCGATGTGTTCATGGACACCCAGGTGTTCGGCGTCAGCATGGACCCCGGCAACATCCCTCATCACCTGCGCCGGTTCCTGCTGGAGCGCGACTCTGCCACTGCAGTGAATCTGCTCAAGGAACTCAGCCTGTCCGGCATCAGCGTCCAGCGCCTGGAATACCAGGGATCCGCGCCGGAGGACGCCGATCGCATCAAGGCCCTGTGCGGCATAGCGCCGACTTACGAGTGCCCACGTAACGCCATCATCCTGCGCCGCAAGGACGCCGAAATTCCTCTGCCGATGTACGACGCTCATCTGGTGCGCCTGCTCGAAGACCAGTGCCGCGCGCAGTTGCAGCGGCGCCAGGTCAGCGGCGCAAGCGGCCAGATCCGGCAGCTGATCCTGGGACCGCTGGGTCTGGTCGCCTCGCTCGAAGCCGTCGCGCAGCACCTTGCCATGGCCCCACGCAGCCTGCGACGCAAGCTGGAAGAAGAAGGCACCACCTTCCGCAACATCGTTGACGCCGAGCGCAAACAACTGGCCATTCAGCTGCTGCAAGGCACTGACATGAAGATCGACGAGCTGGCGCTGCAACTCGGTTACGCCGATACCGCCAGCTTCACCCGCGCGTTCCGCCGCTGGTTCGAACAGTCGCCCGGCGAGTACCGCAAGGCACACAAGGCCTGAACCCGACTGCACCGCAATCTCAAGCTGAAACTGCCTTCTGCCCTGAAGCCATGATCCATCAGATCTTTATTGCGCCACGCTGCGGCGAGCCGATGCTGGCACTGACAGCGGTCGAAGCCATTACGGAGTGCGGTCTGCGTGGAGACCGCCATGCACACCCGGCCCATCACCAGGCACCGGAGAACCAGCTGACGCTGATCGAGCTGGAGCACATCCAGGCCTTTTCCCAGGCATCCGGTCTGGCGCTGACGCCCGACCAGCCGCGACGCAATCTGGTCACCCTGGGTGTTGATCTGAATGCGCTATGCGGCAAACGCTTCCGCATCGGCGAAGTCGCGCTTGAGGGCCTGGAGCTGTGCGAGCCCTGCGCCACCTTTGCCAGCGAACCCACCCTGAGGTGGTGCGGTTCTTTGCACACAAGGGCGGCCTGCGCGCCAGAATCATTCACGGTGGCGTCATCAGGATCGGGGATGCCGTGACCCCAGACACTCGGGAGCATCAATGAACGCATCACATCACAGCGGTTCGTGCCTGTGCGGGAACGTCCGTTTTGAGGTCACCGGAGACTTCCAGAGTTTCTTCCTGTGTCATTGCGCGCATTGCCGTAAAGACACGGGTTCAGCGCACGCAGCCAACCTGTTTTCGACCACGGCACGGATCAACTGGCTTTGCGGATTCGACAAGGTCCACAGCTTTCATCTGCCAACGACACAGCACGTGAAAAGCTTCTGCGCGGACTGCGGCTCGGCCATGCCGTCGGTGCAGATGGACGGGCAATTGCTGGTCGTGCCTGCAGGCGCGCTCGACGATGACATCGGGATACGGCCGACGGCCCACATCTTCTGTGCCAGCAGAGCGAACTGGGACAGCGGACTCGACTCGATCCCCCAGTTTTCCCAGTTGCCGGGCTAGCATTGGTTTCATCAAACAGCGACAGCCCCATCGCCGGATCAGCACAGACTGGAACAGATTTGCCACGGCGAGAACCGCGCGCACGACGGCACAACGAATGGCGTCTTGATTAGACTACGACGATGGCCAAGAACATCGCGCTTACCTACTACTCCGACGTCCTGTGTGTCTGGGCGTATATCTCGCAAGCGCGCGTTGACGAAGTCGCGGCGCGTTTTCCCGATCAGGTCTCCATCGACTACCGGTTCTGTTCCATCTTCGGCGACACCGCGCACAAGATCGAATCGGGATGGGGTGCTCGCGGCGGCTATGCAGGCTACGCAAATCACTTGCGTGAAGCGGTGTCCGAATTCGGCCACATCCGGATTCACCCGGATGTCTGGCAACGCAACCAGCCCACCTCATCGACACCGGCGCATCTGGTGCTGAAAGCGGTGCAACGGATCGACCCGCGGCAATGCCGTCCAGTGCTGCACGCCCTGCGTCTAGCCTTTTTCGAGCATTGCGTTGATATCAGCCAGCGCTCGGTGCTGGATGAGGTTCTGAAGTCCGTCGGGATGTCGGTCGACGCCGTTCACGCACTGATCGACAGCGGGGTGGCCCATGCCGATCTGGAAGCGGACCGCCGCGATCAGCAGACGCTGATGATTCAGGGCAGCCCCACATTCATCCTCAACGACGGCCGCCAGAAGCTGTACGGCAACGTCGGCTATGGCGTCATCGAAGCCAACATCAGGGAGCTGCTGCGTTCGCCAGCGGCCGGCTCGGCCAGCTGGTGTTGATGTCCACGGCACAGCAGCACGCAAGCAGCGCAGCTCCGCTCAGGAAAAAACACGCCGGATACTGCGCGCAACGCGAGCCGAACAGCTCAGCCACGAAACCGTTTGAACCTTGTCGCACGACGCAAAAGCCCGGAGTCCATCGCCTCTCGGGCTTTTGCTGTCGTTGAGCGCGACTTCAGTAGCCTTTGGTGAATTTGGTCGCGGAGCATTTCGGGCATGGCGGAACATGCCCGGTCTTCTTGAGATGCACTGTCTGCCCACAGGCCTGACAGGTCAGGGTTCCCGCCG
>JBFFJL010000043.1:0-14956 GCA_041555955.1 Nevskiaceae bacterium | reverse complement strand
GCAACGGCACGCCGGACAGTCGCATCAGCAGAAAAGCCATCACCAACGGGGCCGCCAGCGAGACCCAGCCCCACGGGGATCCCCAGGCCAGCGGCACATAGGCCACCCAGTGCAGACATTCAAAGAAATAGTTGGGATGGCGTGAATAACGCCACAGTCCGCGCCGGCAGACCCGTCCACGACTCATCGGATCGGCGCGGAACTGCGCCATCTGCGCGTCCGCGACCGCCTCACCGACGACGGCCACCATCCAGATCAGCAGGGCGGCGCCGATCGCCGTCGTCGTCGGCAGGTCCGGGCGGAACGCAACTGGCGCAAACGCCGCTGCCGACAGCATCAAGGTGAACAGGTTCTGGAACTGGAAAAACCAGAACATGTTGCGATTCGCACGCGGACCCCAGTCAGCGCGAAAACGGGCATAGCGCCAGTCTTCGGGCTGGCCGTGGTTGCGCCGCCACAGATGCCATCCCAGGCGCAGCCCCCACAACCCGCCCATCAGCGCCAACAGCGCGCGCAGCTGCGGATCGGACGCACCGAACAGCGCATAGACCAACGCCAGAGCACCCAGCGTCCAGGCCCAGATAGCGTCCACCAGGCCGGCGTTGCGGCTGCGCAGCTGCCAAGCCCACACCGCCGACTTGGCGGCAATGGCAATGCAGGCGGTCAGCAGGAAAGTCTGCGAAAAGGTCATGGCATCGGGAAGTCTCAGATGCCTGACTATACGAAGCGACCGGCCGCGTGGATGCAGCGGCCTTACATCCGTAAAGCGCGGGCCGCCAGACGGATTGCGACGACAGTAGTTCTCAGGAAGAACCTCGGATTGAGGCATTGGCCCCGGAATCGGCTTGAAGCGATACCATACCTACCGAGCATTTTTCAGGAAGACGGGCCAGAAGACCCAATTTGCGCATGCAGACGTGTTGACCTGGATTGCGAAATGCATCAACGCAAGACATGCCGGTCATTCCAGCCAGGAGGGATGAAATGAAAAGCATCTTGTTGACGGCGTCGCTGATAGGTACAACCTGTTTTGCTTCGCCGCTTGCTGCTGCAGACGAAAGTTCCGAGCGCCATGTGAGTTCACTAACCGAGCGCGACCTCGAAGAGATGGTCGACCAGGGATATATTCTTCTTTGCACCGCGGCAAAAGAGCCATCCTGCACGGATCAGGACTTGGAGAGGGAATCGATTGATGACCTGCGCGGCCGGCTCAGTACGCACGCCGCGATCTATCTATTGGGCAACCAGAACTCTGGAAATGTATGGGCTATCCATGTCTCGTTAAACAACTCCATGTCAACGGCACGAATTTCCTCAGTTGCCCTTCCTCAAAGAGCCTATTCCGATTGGCTGGAATTTCTTGGATACAGCCAATCGGAAAACTGACAACTCACTTGCGAGGGGAAAGCTAGCGGTTCTTCAGAACAGCGTTTTTGCCAACCAAACTTGCGATCTTGTTGGCACTATCCGCCAAGGCCTCTGCCCAGGGCAGACCCACAATCTCGCGGCCGGTCTCGGCGTCGACAAACGGCAGACGTTCGCCATCACCGATGACGTAGCAGTAGTCCATCGTCACTTCGGTGCCGGCCGACAGCTCGTTCAACGCAAAGATGAAGCCCAGATGCCACTGCGCAGTCGGTGCAAACGAGTGGTTGACGTAGCACTCGTCGGTCCACTCCGGCGTCAGCGAAAACCGATCTTCGAACCAGCGCACGCTGGATTCGACTTCAATTGAATCCGGCGCGTATTGCCGCAGACGGCTCTCGGGCCAGACGGTATGCACATTGTCAGGCGCCACGATGACCGCACCGCGACCGATTTTCTGATCAAGAAACAGGCCTTTGCCGGCGCCGGGAATCCGCGAAGCTTCAATCCGATAGCGCGGCAGGATCATAGAGGGTCTGTTGCCGGCTCAGTGGCGCGTGGGGCTGTCCGGCTGCATTCGCACCGACAGGAATAATTCTTCCACATCAGCGCGGGTGAACTGGTACTCGCGGCCGCAGAACTCGCAGGTCACGTCCACCTGGGCGTGCTCAGCCAGATGGTCGTTCAACTCGTCCTCGCCCAGCGACAACAGCATCACCGCGATGCTCTTGCGGCTGCAGCGACAGGTCAGATTCACCGGTCGCGGTTCGTAAACCCGCAGAGCCTCTTCATGGAACAGGCGACGCAGCAGGGTCTCGGCATCAACGGCCGCAAGCTCGGGCTCGCCCAGCGTGCCGAACAAGGCACAGACGTGATCCCAGTGATCCAGGCTGCTGTTCTTTTCGCCAAGCGGCAGCCGCTGCAATACGATGCCGCGGATACGACCGCCATCACTGGCCAGCAGCAAACGCGACGGAATCTGTTCCGAACGCTCGTAGTAGGCCTCCAGCGCCGAAGCCAGACTGTGCCCCTCGATCGCAACCGTCGCCTGGTAGTTCTGCTCGCCACGCTCCGGTTCCAGCAGCAAGCCGAGCAAGCCGCCGTGCATCAGCTCGGCAAAATCACCGTGGGCATCGGCATCCGCCTTGGCCATCGCGCGCACCTGCAGGCCAGCGTCGATCTGCGCCACCAGCATCTTCAGCGCGCGCTTGCCCTGAAACTGCAGACTCATGCGCCCTTCGAACTTGGTATTGGCCGACAGCAGCGCCATCGCCGCCAGGGAATGCGCCAGCAAGCGGCGCACATCCGGCGCATACGGCCGCGCGCCCAGCATGTCCTCGACACCACTGTCGAACTCGACAATGGCACCGCGAACCCCGAGCTCAGGCATCAGGAATTCATGCAGCGTGTTGGACATGCGTCAGCCGGCAAGCTTGTCTTTGAGCAGGCGATTGACCGCATCCGGGTTGGCCTTGCCACCACTGACGCGCATGACCTGCCCCACGAAGAAACCGAACAACTTGTCCTTGCCGCCGCGATAGTCGGCCAGCTGCTTGGGATTGGCCTCCATCACCTCGTCGATGACCTTGACGATCGCCGACTCATCGGTGATCTGCACCAGCCCCTTGGCCTGGATGATCGTATCCGCATCGCCTTCGCCGGCCAGCATTGCCTCGAACACATCCTTGGCGATCTTGCCCGAAATGGTGCTGTCAACGATGCGCGCGATCAGGCCCGCCAGCTGCCCGGCGCTGACAGGCGAACTCTCGATGTCCTTGCCCAGCTTGTTCAGCGCACCGAGCAGATCGGTCGTGACCCAGTTCGAGCAGGTCTTCGCGTCGGCACCGGAGGCCTTGACCACGGCTTCGTAGTAATCGGCCAGTGCTTGTTCGCCGGTCAATACCGTCGCGTCGTACTTGGGCAGCGCGTACTGCTCCATGAAACGGTTGCGCTTGGCCTCCGGCAGCTCCGGCATCGTCGCACGCACGCGCTGGATGTCGTCCTGCGTCACCACCACCGGCAGCAGATCCGGATCGGGGAAATAGCGGTAGTCGTTGGCGTCTTCCTTGGTCCGCATCGAGCGCGTTTCGCCGGTGCCCGGATCGAACAGGCGGGTTTCCTGGACAATCTTGCCACCGGCTTCAATCACTTCGATCTGACGTTCGATTTCATACTCGATCGCCTTTTCGACATAGCGGAACGAGTTAACGTTCTTGGTCTCGGTGCGAGTGCCGAATTTCTCGGTACCGCGACGGCGCACCGAAACGTTGGCGTCGCAGCGGAAGGAGCCTTCCTGCATGTTGCCGTCGCAGATGCCGAGATACACCACCAGCTGATGCAGCTTCTTCAGGTAGGCCACGGCTTCGGCCGCCGTGCGGATATCCGGCTCCGAAACGATCTCGATCAACGGCGTGCCCGCACGATTCAGGTCGATGCCGCTGGTGCCGACGAAGCCTTCATGCATCGACTTGCCCGCGTCTTCTTCCATGTGCGCACGGGTAATGCCGATGCGCTTGACCGAACCGTCACCGAGTTCGATGTCCAGATGGCCGTTGCCGACGATCGGCAGCTCGTACTGCGAGATCTGATAGCCCTTGGGCAGATCGGGGTAGAAATAATGCTTGCGCGCAAACACGCAGCGCTCGGCCACTTCGGCGTCCACCGACAGGCCGAACTTGATCGCCATCTGCAGCGCCGTGCCGTTGAGCACCGGCAGCACGCCGGGCAGGCCCAGGGTCACCGCGTCGGCCTGCGTGTTCGGTGCGGCGCCGTAGGTGGTCGAAGCGCCGGAGAAAATCTTTGTGTTGGTGCGCAGCTGGCAATGGACTTCGAGTCCGATCACCGCTTCCCATTCAGTATTGTTCGTCATGCTGTGCCGGGCCCCTGTTATGCGTAGCCGTGGGGACGTTGGGTGTGCCAGTCCGTTGCCAGCTGATATTGATGTGCAACATTCAGCAGACGTGCTTCGTCGAAGAATTTGCCCATCAGCTGCAGGCCGACCGGCAACCCGTCGACGAATCCGCAGGACAGGCTCATCGCCGGAATGCCCGCGAGATTGGCGGCGATGGTGTAGATGTCGTTCAGGTACATCGACACCGGGTCGTCGGTCTTGGCGCCAAGCTTGAACGCGATGTCGGTCGCGGTCGGCCCGAGGATCACATCAACCGACTCGTAGGCGCGGCGGAAATCCTCGTAGATCAGCTTGCGGACTTTCTGCGCCTGCAGGTAGTAGGCGTCGTAGTAGCCGTGGCTGAGCACATAGGTGCCGATCATGATGCGGCGCTGCACTTCGGCGCCGAAGCCTTCACCGCGTGAGCGCTTGTACAGCTGCTCCAAGGTCTTGACGCCGTCCGCACGATGTCCGAAACGCACGCCGTCATAGCGCGACAGGTTCGAACTGGCTTCGGCCGGGGCGACCACGTAGTAAGTCGGCACCGACAGCGGCGAATTCGGCAGCGAGACCTCGGACACAATCGCGCCCAAGGCCTTGAACTGCTCGACCGCAGCCATCACGCGCTCGCGCACGCCATCGGCCAACCCTTCAGCGAAATATTCCTTCGGCAGACCGATGCGCAGCCCCTTGATGGACTGGCCCAGCCCGCTGACCAGATCGTCGACCGGACGCTCGATGCTGGTCGAGTCCTTGGTATCAAAGCCGGACATCGCCTGCAGCACATAGGCCGCATCTTCGGCGGTGCGCGCGACCACGCCCGCCTGATCGAGGCTGGACGCGAACGCGATCATGCCGAAGCGCGAGACCCGCCCGTAGGTCGGCTTTATGCCGGTCAGATTAGTCAGTGCGGCGGGTTGGCGAATCGATCCGCCGGTATCGGTCGCGGTTGCGGCCGGAGCCAAGCCCGCGGCGACGGCGGCAACGGAGCCACCGGACGAACCCCCGGGCACGCGCTCGAGATCCCAGGGATTCTTGACCGGACCGTACCAGCTGGTCTCGTTGGACGAGCCCATCGCGAACTCGTCCATATTGCACTTGCCAAGCATGACCATGCCGGCACCGTCAGGCGCATGCAGCTTGTCGACGATGGTCGCGTTATACGGTGCGACGAAGCTGTCGAGCATCTTCGAGGCACAGCTGGTACGCACCCCTTCGGTGCAGAAGATGTCCTTCTGTGCCAACGGAATACCGGTGAGCACGCCGGCGTCGCCAGCCGCCAGCCGCGCGTCCGCCGCGTCCGCCTGCGCCAGCGCCCGATCGGCGGTCACGGTGATGAAACTGTTGAGCGCCGAATCGAGGGCTTCGATACGGCCGAGATAATGCTGGGTCAGTTCGCGCGAAGAAAACTTCTTCGCCCGCAAACCCTCGGAGAGCTGCTTGATCGATAGCGTATGCATGGACATTACAGGTAATGATCAGGAGTGCAGTCGGACACCGGCGGAGGGCCGCCCCATCACCGGCCGACCGCTCTATTCAATGACTTTTGGAACGATGTAGAGCCCGTCTTCAACCGCCGGAGCGACACTCTGGAAGGTTTCGCGGCGGTCGGTTTCGGTCACCACGTCGGGCCGCAGCCGCTGATGCATCTCCAGCGGGTGAGCCATCGGCTCGACCCCGGCGGTATCGGCACGCGTCAGCTGGCCAACCAGCTCCAGAATGCTCGAAAGCTGCTTGGCATAGTGATCAGCCTGACCGGGCTGCATCTCCAGCCGGGCCAGGTGGGCAACTTGATTCAATTGTTCGATGCTCAGGCTCATGCGTGCGCTCTGGAGACTCTTGTAGATCAATGATTTCAATGCCTTGGGGGCATGTTCCGCGAAGTTCCGCCGGCACTGCTCCGATTTTGCGGGGCACGCTCACATCGATACCTGCCCGGCCGGAAAAATCGTTTAAGATGTGCGGATGCACAATTCTAGCCCGAATGCCTGGCCTAGGGGGTCGCACTGCGATACAGGCCGGCATTCAAGGGTGAAATCTTGCTGACGTCTTCCATTCAAACTCAATAACTGCATCAGGCCACCGCGATGTTCGACGCCGTACGCCGTCTTTTTGTCAACGATCTTTCCATCGACCTCGGCACCGCCAATACTTTGGTGTATGTGCGCGATGAGGGCATCGTCCTGAATGAGCCGTCCGTGGTGGCCATCCGCATGGATGCCCGCGGCGCCAAGAAGGTCGAGGCAGTCGGTATCGAAGCCAAGCAGATGCTCGGCCGCACGCCGACCAACATCACCACCGTGCGCCCGCTGCGCGATGGCGTCATCGCCGACTACACCGTCACGGAGAAGATGCTGCAGCACTTCATCCGCAAGGTGCAGAAGGGCCGGATGATGCGCCCGATGACCCGCGTCGTGGTCTGCGTGCCCTACGGATCAACCCAGGTTGAACGTCGTGCGATTCGTGAATCGGTCGAAAACGCCGGCGCACGCAAGGTCTGGGTGATCGAGGAACCGATTGCCGCGGCGCTGGGCGCCGGCATCCCGATCGGCGAAGCACGCGGCTCGATGGTCGTCGACATCGGTGGCGGCACCTCCGAAGTCGCGGTCATCTCGCTCAACGGCATCGTCTACGCAGAATCGGTCCGCATCGGTGGCGACAAGTTCGACGAAGCCATCGTCAGCTACGTGCGCCGCCAGTACAACATGCTGATCGGTGAGGCCACCGCCGAGCGCATCAAGATTCAGATCGGCACCGCGTTCCCGGGCCACGAAGTGCAGGAAATCGACGTCGTCGGCCGCCATCTGGCCGCCGGCGTGCCGCGCAACTTCACGATGAACTCCAACGAAATCCTGGATTCGCTGCAGGAACCCCTGTCCGGCATCGTCAAGGCCGTAAAGCAGGCGCTGGAACGCACGCCGCCGGAGCTGGGCTCCGACGTCGCCGAGCGCGGCATCGTCCTGACCGGCGGTGGCGCACTGCTGCGCGATCTGGACAAACTGATCTCAGAGGAAACCGGCCTGCCGGTGATCATCGCGGACGATCCGCTGACCTGCGTCGCCCGTGGCGGCGGCATGGTGCTCGACATGCTGGATCGGCAGTCCGATTTCTACAGCCTGGACTGATCTGGACACGGCACGCGCGCGGCCGGCCAGCCCGCGCGTTGCCGCAGATCGCTGCGCCCCCTATCCTTTTGGCCACACCACACCGTAGCCAACCCAGCGCGCGATCTTGAACACGCTGCCCGAGACTTATCGCCGACCCCTGTTCCCGCGCGGTCCGGGCCTGGGATTGAAGACATTTCTGCTGGTCGTGGCGTCGCTGATTCTGATTTTCAACGATACCCGCGGCGCCGGCTTGCAACCCGTGCGCTCGGCGCTTTCCGTCGTGCTTTCGCCGCTGATCTGGCTCGCCAGCATGCCCAGCGACATGCTCAATGCAGCGGGCGACATCGCCACCCGCGAAACGCTGGAGCGGGAAAACCGGGAACTGAAGGAAAATCAGTTGCTGCTCGAGGCGCGGCTGCAGAAATTTCAGGCCCTGGAAGCCGAAAACCGGCGCATTCGCGAGCTGCTGGCCTCCGCAGCCCGTATCGATGACGAAGTGCTGATCGCTGAAATCATCGCGATCAATCAGGACCCGTACCGCAGTCAGGTCACCCTGAACAAGGGCGAACGCGACGGCGTCTATGCCGGCCAGGCGCTGGTGGATGCGCACGGGGTCCTGGGGCAGATCACGCGGGTGGGCCGCACCCGCTCACAGGCGCTGTTGATCATCGACCCCGATCACGGCATTCCGGTGGAGATCAATCGCACTGGAATGCAGACCATTGCAGTCGGTGGCGGAACTGAACGCGGCCTGCGCCTGCCATTCCTGGCCAGCAATGCCGATATCCAGGTCGGCGATCTGCTGGTGTCATCGTCGCTGGGTGGCCGCTTTCCGGCCGGCTACCCGGTTGGCACGGTCTACGATGTGCGCCACGTGGCGGGCGAGCACTTCATGGAAGCCTATGCGTCTCCGGCCGCCCATATGAATCAGGGTCGCCAGGCATTGCTGGTCTGGAGCGAGAACCAGCGCCCGTCGGACGGCAACGTCGAAGTCGACGACGCTCCGCCGGCGAACGCTGACGCCGACGCCGATGCAGCCGCTGCATCCGGGACCGCGCCATGATCGCGACCCGTGGGCTGTACCTGGGATTCACCTTGAGCCTGCTGCTGGCGCTGATCTTCAGCCTGCTGGAACTGCCGGATCTGCTGGCCGCCGCGCGGCCGATGTGGGTGCCGCTGATGCTGGCCTACTGGGCCCTGCGTGAGCCGCGCCTGTCCGCGCTGTTTCCCGCGTTCATGCTCGGCATCGCGCTGGACGTCATGTTTGCAACACCACTGGGCCAGCACGCGCTGGGGCTGGTGATCCTGGTCTATCTGGTCGAGCGCCTGCGCGGAATCTTCATCCTGTTTCCACTCTGGCAGGCCACCTTCGCGCTGATTCCGGCCTGGGCCCTGTACAGTTTCCTGATGTTCTGGATCGACGGCGCTTCGCATCATCAGGCCTTCAGCTGGCTGCGCTGGCTGCCGGTGGTTTCGACCACGCTGTTCTGGCCTCTGCTGTTCAGCGTCATGGAGCTGATGCACCAGCAGCTTGATGATGAATAGGCCCATTTGATGCGCTTTGGCTCCCGCCGCCGTCGCGATGCGCTGAAGAACGTCCACGCCGAACGTGACACGTTCACCGGACGCGCCATCGCGGCCGTGCTGTTCTGCATGGTCTGCATCGTGCTGCTGATCATGCGTTTGGTCGACCTGCAGGTGGTCGAGCACACCTATTTCTCTACGCGCGCCGACGAAAACCGCATGCGGATCACGCCCGTCGCCCCGGTGCGCGGTCTCATCTACGACCGTAACGGCACGGTCCTGGCGCAGAACCAGCCCGCGTTTGTACTCGAAATCACGCCCGAACAGGTCGATGACATGGATGCGCTGCTCGCGCGTCTGGCGCGTGTGGTAACGATCAACTCCGCCGATATCGACCGGTTCAAGGATCGCGCGCGCAAGACGCCCCGCTACCGCGGAGTGCCCCTGCGCACCAATCTGTCGATGGAGGAAGTGGCGCGTTACGAGATTCGGCGCCACGAATTCCCGGGCGTCGAAGTCACCGCGGGCCTGTCACGCAACTACCCGCTTTCCGACAACGCAGCGCATGTGGTTGGTTACGTCGGCGGCATTACCGAGGAAGAGCTGCAGAAAGTCGACGAGCGCGCCTATCAGGGGATCAATCAGATCGGCAAGGTCGGCGTCGAGAAAAGCCAGGAAGACGAGCTGCGCGGCGCACCGGGCGCCAAGATCATCGAAGCCAACGCCTTTGGCCGCCCGCTACGTGAACTGGACTACCGCCGCGGCTACCCCGGCCGTAATGCCTACCTGTCGCTGGACGCCAAGGTGCAGCTGGTCGCCGAGGAAGCCCTCGGCGAACTCAATGGCGCAGTAGTTGCAATCGACCCGCGCAACGGCGAAGTCATCGCGCTGGTCAGCAAGCCCGGCTACGACCCGCACTATTTCGTCGAGGGCATCAGCTCCGCCGACTACAAATCTTTGCTGAATGATCCATCGCGCCCGCTATTCAATCGCGCGCTGCAGGGCACCTATCCGCCCGGCTCCACGGTCAAGCCGGCGATGGCTTTGTCCGGACTCGAATTCGGCGCCGTCGACCCCCAGCACCGTGAGTTCTGCCGCGGACAGATGTCGCTGCCCGGCTCCAGCCGCAAATACCGCTGCTGGAAGCGCTCGGGTCATGGCTGGGTCGACATGCATACTGCGGTGATGCGCTCCTGCGACGTCTACTTCTATCAGCTTTCGATGAGCCTTGGCATTGATCGCATGCACGAGGGAATGACCGGCTTCGGCCTCGGCCATCTGACCGGGATCGATCTGCCGCTGGAAAAAGCCGGCGTCTATCCGTCACGGGAATGGAAGCAGAAGACCCGGCGCGAAAATTGGTACCCCGGCGAAACGCTCAGCGTGGGCATCGGCCAGGGATACACCAATGTCACCCCACTGCAGCTGGCACAGATGACAGCGCACATTGCGATGCGGGGTCTGGGCTTTGTACCGCACGTGTTGCACTCAACCGAAGATCCGATCACCAAGGAAGTGCGCACGATCGAACCGCAGGCCCTGCCCAGGATCAAGTTGAAAAACGAATCCGATTGGGAAACGGTGATCACCGCGATGCAGGACGTCGTGCATACGCAGTCAGGGACCGCCTACCGGATCGGCAAAGACGCGCCGTACCGGATCGCCGCGAAAACCGGCACTGCCCAGGTCGTCGGCCTCAAGCAGGACGAAGCCGCCCCCAAGGAACACGAAGTTCCACTGCGCTTTCGCGACCATGCGCTGTTCATCGCCTTCGCCCCTGCTGAGGCGCCAACGATCGCCGTCGCGGTGATTGCCGAGCACGGCAGCCACGGCGGCTCCACCGCCGGCCCGGTCGCGCGCAAAGTGATGGATCAGTATCTGTTGGGCGAGGTGCTGTACGACGAACCCCCTCCCGCACCGGTCCCCACGCCGGCCCCAGGCCCTCGGGCGACGCCGAGCCCCACGGAGAGCACGGAATGATTGCCGAACTGCTGCACTCGGGGCGCAAGCGCAAACCCGAGCCCGGCATCAGTGACTGGCTGACCGCGTGGCATATCGACCTGCCGCTGCTGTTCTTGCTTGTGGCGGTGGCCAGCATCGGGCTAGTCGTGCAGTACTCGGCATCCGGGCACTCGATGGACGCGGTCTGGAGTCAGACCCAGCGTATCGCGCTCGGACTGTTCGCCATGTTCGCGGTGGCGCAGGCACCCCCGGATGTGTATCGCGCGGTCGCGCCGTGGGCGTATGCGCTGACCTGCGTCCTGCTGGTATTGGTGCTGGTCCTGGGAGACACCGCGAAAGGTGCGCAGCGCTGGCTTGATTTCGGCGTGCTGCGATTCCAGCCGTCCGAGCTGATGAAGCTGGCGATGCCGATGACTGCTGCGGCCTTCCTGCACCATCGGCGACTGCCCCCCAGCCTGTTCACGATCGGCCTGACCCTGGCCATCATCGGCCTGCCGGCCGCCTTGATCATTGATCAGCCGGATCTGGGCACCGCCTTGCTGGTCGTGACGTCCGGGGGCTTCGCGCTGTTCTTCGCCGGCCTGCAATGGCGCTGGATTCTCGGCAGCCTCGGCGCCGCCGCTGCAGCCGCGCCGCTGCTGTGGGAACGTCTGCATGACTATCAGCGCCAACGCATCCTGACGTTGCTGGACCCCGAAAGTGATCCGCTCGGCACCGGCTATCACATCACCCAGTCGAAAATCGCAATCGGTTCCGGCGGCATCTTCGGCAAGGGCTGGCTGCACGGCACCCAAGCCAACCTCGACTTTCTGCCCGAGGCCCATACCGACTTCATCTTCGCGGTATTTGCCGAAGAAATGGGGCTGCTCGGCGTTTTGCTGCTGATGACGCTGTACATGGCGATCGTCGGTCGCTGCCTGTGGATCGCGCTGCGCGCACAGGACACGTTCCAGCGCCTGCTCTGCGGCAGCCTCGCGTTGACCTTCTTCATCTACGTCTTCATCAATGTCGGCATGGTCATCGGACTGCTGCCTGTCGTGGGGGTGCCACTACCCCTGGTCAGTTACGGCGGCACTTCCGCGGTGTCATTGCTGGCCTGTTTCGGCATGATGATGTCCGTCCATACCCACCGGAAACTGCTGACCAAATGAGGATTGCCCGCCCGACTCGAGCGATGTGGCTGCTGACAGCGGCGCTGTGCGCCCCGGCATATGCCGACTACAGTACCGCCCCGGAAACACCGGCACTGCTGAAGCGCCTGCACCACGACTACGGCTTTTCGAAACAGGACCTGGACCAGGTCAAGCTTGCGCTCACCGATGCCAAGCGCCTGCCGCAACTGGTCGAGCGCGAACAGAAGGCGCCGGAAAAGACCGAAACCTGGGACGTCTATGCGCGGCGCATCGATGACAGCCGAATCCAGAACGGTACTTCCGTGCTGGACGAGTACGAGGCGATCTTCGCTCAGGCAGAAACCGAATATGGCGTTCCCCCTGCGGTGATCGCCGGCATTCTCGGCATCGAAACCCGCTACGGACGCATTACCGGATCCGTGCGCGTGCTCGACTCGCTGGCGACTCAGGGCTTCGACCATCCGACGCGTAACCGCTTTTTCATGAGTGAACTGGTCGAGTATTTCGCGTTCTGCCGCGACTTCGGGTACGACCCGAAAACACCGCGCGGCTCCTACGCTGGCGCCATGGGTGCGGCGCAATTCATGCCCAGCAACTACCGCCGGCTGGCGGTCGATTTTGACGGGGACGGCAAGCGCGATCTGTGGTCGTTGCCGGACGCGATCGGATCGATTGCTCACTATTTGACGCTGTATGACCCTGAGCGGGCCTGGCGTCGCGGCGAGCCGCTGGCAGTCCCCGCAAAGCTGGCATCAACGGCCTTGGCCGCAAACACCGAGGTCAATGGCCGCCGCGTGCGCTACACCGCGGGCGACCTGAAACAGTTGGGACTGGTGCCCTCAGTGGAACTGCCAGCCGATACGCCGGTCGGAATCGTCGAGCTACCGTTGCAGGACGGCAGTGTCGAATACTGGATCGGCCTGGCGAATTTCTATTCGGTGATGACATACAACCCGAGGGTGTTCTACGGCATGGCCGTAACTCAACTGGCTCAGCGCATCGAGCAGCGCTTGGCCGCCGTGCGCGCCGAGGATCCCAACAGGTGAAAAGGCTGCAGTGGCGAACACCGCTGGCACTGAGCGCCAGCATCGCCGCAGGTCTGGCCACCGCTGCCTGTACAGCGCCACAGCCACGCGCGCCTGACGCCGGCGTACGCACCGTCCCGGTGGCGCGCACGACCAACGCCGGACGCTACTCGATGCAAACCGATGCGCCGCCCGAGTCCAAGGAGATTCCGGACGATGTAACGTCAGTTCCCGACGCGGTACCACGCATTGAGCCGCGCTCGGCCAGCGGCAACTCGCCGGTGTATGAGGTCTTTGGCAAGAAATACCGTGTACTCGACTCCGCCGATGGCTTCAGTCAGCGTGGGACGGCGTCCTGGTACGGCAAGAAATTCCACGGTCACCAGACGGCCAGCGGCGAGCGCTACGACATGTTCCAGATGACAGCGGCACACAAGTCGCTGCCATTGCCGAGCTATGTTCGCGTAACCCGGGTCGACAACGGACGTAGCATTATCGTTCGCGTCAACGATCGCGGCCCATTCCATTCGGGGCGCATCATCGATCTGTCCTACGCAGCGGCCGCCAAGCTCGACATGATTCAGCACGGACAGACGCTGGTCGAAATCGTCGCGCTGACGCCGGACCCGGATGATGCGAGCCCACCGGCGCCCATCCCGCCCCCTGCATCGCGGCCTACAGCGCAAGTGGGCGCCGCGCCGGAGTGGTTGCAGCTCGCGGTCTATGCCGATCCAATCAATGCAGTGGCGATGCGCGAACAGCTGAGCCAGAACGGTGTCGTCAACGCAAAAATCCTGACCGGAGAGGAAGATGGCGTGACCGTGCATCGTGTGGTGCTGGGTCCGTTTCGCGACCGTGCGACGGCCGATGACGAACGCAATCGTCTGCATACGCAGGGCATCGGCGCAGTCCTGCTGGGCCAATAAGGCGCATCGCATGCGCTAGACTGCGCGAAGTATCCCTTGACGGCTCTGCCCGCCACCCCCGGATTTCCCTTTCGATTCCCACAGAAATCGCAATGAAGTTTTTCACCAAGATCCTGCCGTTGTTTCTGCTTTCGCTGTCCGCTGCTGCTGCCGTACCCGAGCCGCCGCAGCTCGATGCCAAGAGCTACGTGTTGCTGGACTTTCAAAGCGGACAAGTGCTGGCGCAGACCAACGCGCATGAGCGCGTCGAGCCGGCCAGCATCACCAAGATCATGACCGCTTATGTCGCCTTCGACGAGCTGCGTCAGGGTCACGTTTCGATGGAAGACCAGGTACTGATCAGTGAGAAGGCCTGGCGCACGCCAGGATCGCGCACCTTCGTCGAGGTCGGCAAACGCGTCGCCTTCAGCGACCTCCTGCATGGCAGCATCATCCAGTCCGGAAACGACGCCACGGTCGCGATTGCCGAACACATCGCCGGCGACGAGTCGGTCTTTGCCCAGTTGATGAACGAGCACGCAGTCAAGCTCGGCATGAAAGACACCCACTACGTCAATGCCGACGGACTGCCGGACCCGGACCACTACACCAGCGCCTACGACGTCGCGCTGCTGTCGCAGGCGTTGATTCGCGATTTCCCCGAGGGCTACAAGCTGTTCAGCCAACGCACTTTCACGTTCGGTCATCGCAGCGAAATCACTCAGCACAATCGCAATCTGCTACTGGATATGGACAGCTCGGCCGATGGCATCAAGACCGGGCACACCGAAAGTGCGGGCTATTGCCTGGCCGGGTCGGCAATCCGTGACGGCCGCCGCCTGATCACTGCGGTCATGGGCACCGGCAGCACCCAGCAACGCGCCCAGTCGTCCAAAGCCCTGCTCGACTACGGCTTCCGCTTCTTTGACACCGTGGCCTTGTTTGGGCCGGACAAACCCGTCAACACCGTCCGCATCTGGAAAGGCGAAAGTGAGTCACTCCCGATCGGCGTGGCTGAACCACTGATGCTGTCGCTGCCACGTGG
>JBFFJL010000042.1:0-15079 GCA_041555955.1 Nevskiaceae bacterium | reverse complement strand
CTTGAACTGCTCGGCCAGCGCTTCGGGTTTCCACGGGCTGCGACTGGAGACCACCAGCTCCGCCGGAGCCGCTGCGAGCAGCGGTTCGAGGATGCCGCGTACCGCGCCGCCTGCGCCCAGGACCAGCACACGGCGGCCGCCGACGCCGTAGCCGAGGCGCTGCAGATCGCGGATGAAGCCTTCGCCGTCAGTATTGTCGCCGCGCCAGCTGTTGTCGGTGCGGATCAAGGTGTTGACCGCGCCGGCGCGTTGCGCGCGCGCGGACACGGCCTCGCACAGTGCCATCACCGCCACTTTGTGCGGCAAGGTCGCGTTGAGGCCGCGGTAGCCCTGTTCGTGCAGCGCCTGCAGCGCCGCCGGCAGCACCTCGGCTTCGACTTCAACCGCGTCGTAACTCAGGGTCTGGCCGGTCTGGCGCGCGAACTGCGCGTGAATGCGCGGCGACAGGCTGTGCGCGACCGGGTCGCCGATAACGGCGTAGCGATCGGTCATCGAATGGCCTGATAGGTCGGTTGCAGCATCCGTTCCGTTCCGTTTACGCCGCCATCCACTTCGCAGCGTCTTTGGCGTAATAGGTCAGGATCGAGTCCGCGCCCGCGCGCCGCAGGCACATCAGCGTTTCCAGCACGATCTTGCGTTCATCGACCCAGCCGTTCATTGCGGCTCCCTTGATCATGCTGTACTCGCCGCTGACGTGATATGCGGACACCGGCACGCCGAAGCGGTCCTTGATGCGGCGGATGATGTCCAGGTACGGCACGCCGGGTTTGACCATGACGATATCGGCGCCTTCCGCCAGGTCCAGCGCGACCTCGCGCAGCGCTTCGTCGCTGTTGGCCGGGTCCATCTGGTAGGTCTCCTTGCCCCCCTTGCCGAGGTTGGCAGAGGAACCCACGGCATCACGGAATGGGCCGTAGTACGCCGACGCATACTTGGCCGCGTACGACAGGATGATGATGTTGCGGAAGCCGTCGCGTTCCAGCACCTGACGGATCTGGCCGACGCGGCCGTCCATCATGTCCGACGGCGCGACGACATCGACCCCGGCACGTGCGTACAGCAGCGCCTGGCGCCGCAGCACTTCGCAGGTTGCATCGTTGATCACGTAGCCCTGCGCATCCAGCAGGCCGTCCTGGCCGTGGCTGGTGTACGGGTCCAGCGCGACGTCGGCGATCAAGCCCAGGTCCGGGACAGCTGCCTTGATCGCCTTGATCGAACGCACCATCAGGCTTTCGGGATTCAGTGCTTCGTCGCCGTTTGGCGTCTTCAGCGCGGCCGGCGTCACCGGAAACAGCGCCACCGCACGGATGCCCAGCGCGTATAGCGTCTCGCATTCGCGCACCAGTTCTTCGAGATCCAGCCGTGAAATGCCGGGCATTGCGCCCACCGGACCCTTCAGATCGCCTTCGGCGACGAACAGCGGCTGGATCAGCTGCGACGGCGCCAGCTGGGTTTCGCGCACCAGGTCGCGCACGAATGGAGCCTGGCGCGTACGACGCAGGCGGGTGTTGGGAAAACTACCGATGGTCACGACGTCACTTCCGCGGGGAGAATGGAGCTGCGGCATTATAAGCCGGCGCACGCCTGTCCCAGAGGCGCTACGGCGCGGTATCAGAGGATGTCCATGATCGATTCCCTGCAGACGCCGACGGCGGTCCGCCTGATGATTTTCGTCGGGCTGATTGTCGTATTGCTGTTCGCCGAGACGCAGTGGCCGCGGCGCGGCGGCGATCGTCTGCGTGCGATGCGCTGGCCGGCCAACCTCGGCCTGGTAGTGATCGACTCGATTGCTGCGCGGCTGCTGCTCGGCGCCGGCGCGGTCGGTGTCGCCTTGTGGGCCGAGGCGCGTGCGTTCGGCGTGTTTCCGTGGTTGGGTTTGCCGGCCTGGCTCGGTGGCCTGCTCGGTATCGTGCTGCTGGACGTGCTGATCTATTTCCAGCATCGCCTGTTTCATGTGCTGCCGCCGTTGTGGCGTCTGCACCGCGTGCATCACAGCGACATCGAGTTCGACGCCACCACCGCGGTGCGCTTTCATCCGCTGGAAATCCTGGCCTCGCTGCTGATCAAGATGGCGGCGGTGGCGTTGCTGGGTGTTCCGGCCTGGGCGGTGGTGACGTTCGAGGCGCTGCTCAATGGCACGGCCATGTTCAACCATGCCAACTTGGCCTTGCCGGCGGCGGTCGATCGCGCGATACGCTGGGTGCTGGTGACGCCGGACATGCACCGCGTGCACCACTCGGTGCATCGGGAGGAGACGGATTCCAATTTCGGCTTCAGCGTGCCGTGGTGGGATCGGCTGTTTGGAACCTACTGCGCGCAGCCGCGCGACGGCCATTCCACGATGCAGATTGGCATCGAACGGTTTCGCGAGCCGGAGCGGCAGCGTCTGCGTGCCTTGCTGGAACAGCCCCTGAGACCGGGTAACTGAGCGGGGGCGACACGCCCCGGATTCCCGCTAAACTGACCGCCAGTCCAAAAAACCAAAAAATTCCATGGTTGATGCCCAACAGCTCGTGCGGCTGCTGCAGGCTACCGCGGGGGGCGACCAGAAAGCGTTTGCCGAGCTGTATACAGCGAGCAGCTCGCATCTGTTCGGGCTGCTGCTGCGTATTCTCAAAAGACGTGACTGGGCCGAGGAGGCGTTGCAGGACTGCTACGTCAAGATCTGGCAGAAAGCGGATACCTACGCACCGGACAAGGGTGCGCCGCTGACCTGGATGATGACGGTTGCCCGATACCGGGCGCTGGACCTGCTGCGGGTCAAGCGTCCGGAAGTGGAGATGCCGGAAGACGAGGACGGTGTGGAAATCGGCTTTGCCGACGAAAGCAGCGGAATCGATCCGGAGGCGCGGGCGATGGAAGGTGAAGGTCTCGGGCGGCTGGAAGGCTGCCTCGAAGGTTTGCAGGAAGAGCAGCGCAAGAGCGTCTTGCTGGCGTATTACGAAGGCTATACCCACCAGGAACTGGCGTCGGTGCTGGATGCGCCGCTGGGCACGGTGAAAAGCTGGGTGCGTCGGGGATTGCAGCGACTGCGGGAGTGTCTAGGCGAATGAAGTATCAGGACGCGACAGTGAAGCGGATGCTGGCCGCCGAGTACGTACTCGGCACGCTGCATGGCCGTGCGCGCCGACGCTTCGAACGTCTGGCGCGAGAGCGTGCCGATGTGCAGGCTGAAGTCCGTTATTGGGAAGACCGCCTGGCGCGGCTGCAGCACCGCTTCAAGCCGGTGACGCCGCGCGCCGTGGTGTGGGCGGCGATCGAACGCGAGATCGGCGTCGACAAGGTGGTGTCGCTGGACAGCTGGCGAGCCCCGGCGGCAGAAGCGTCGACCGCGCGCAGTCCGCGCTGGCTGCAGGCCTGGGCCGGCATGGCCACGGCGGCGTCGGTGGTGCTGTCGTTCGCCTTGTACCGCGAGGTCAATCGACCGTTGCCTCCGCCGCAGCTGGTGCGGGTTGAAGTGCCGGTGGCGCAGCCATTGCCTTACGTGGCGATGCTGCACCCGCAGGGTGTCGACGCCGAGTGGCTGGTGACGGTCTCGCCGGAGCGCAAGCTGATCCGCGTTTCGGCCAGCGGCAAGTACCCGATCAATCGCAGCAGCGAGTGTCTGGAACTGTGGGTGCTGGGCGAGGACGGCAAGCCGCGTTCGCTGGGCGTACTGCCCAACGACGGCAGTTCCGATCTGCCGATGCCGCGCGGCGTGTCGATGCCCAAGGACCCGACTCTAGCCGTTTCGAAGGAACCGATCGGCGGTTCGCCGACCGGCGCGCCCACCGGGCCGGTGATTCTGGCGACACCGGCACAGCGCGTCAGCTGAGTCGGGAGCCGGACCTCAGCGCGCGTCATTCAGTGACCAATCGTATTCGTCGTCCTCGATCTTTGTGATGCCGCCCAGCTTCATGCGCAAGCCTTCGTTGGCATAGCGCCGCAGGTGTGCAATGACGCCGGCATCATCACCACCGAAATCGTCCTTGAACCATGCGTAGATGCTGGAGACGATCAGGTCGCAGTCGTCGAAATGCGCGCCGCGGTGGTGGTTGACGTAGGCTTTGGCGGCGGTGTCGAGCAGGCTGTCCATGTTGGCGGTGGTGAACGCTTCGGTCTGCAGATTCGGGCAGCCCAGCGAAGCGCAGTTGACCGCGTAATGCGTACGCGGGTCACGTCAGATCGGGCGCAGAATGCGATGCTCGATATCGTCCAGCGACAGTTCCTGCGCTTCAACCTTCAACAACTTGGCGCCCCAGGGCCCGCGCGTGAACAGGCCGGGCGAGATGCTGATCTTCAGGATGCTGTCGACCGGATAGTGCGCCAGGACGGTGTTGATCGTGGTCGCGTTGTACAGGTTGATCCAGTACGCCCGTTGCTGCGCGCGCGACAGCCTGGTCACCGTGACGCGTTGCAGGGTGTCGAGGTAGTGCTGCAGTTTTGCGCGATCGTCCGCCGTCACCGCGCCGTAGGCGACCCGGTTGATGCCATCGACCGAGGATTGGACGTAGGTTTTCAGAAACGCATCCCAGGCCGCGTGGTCGACGACCTGCGTTGCGTTGTCGTCGTGCGCATTCCAGTACGGCCACAATTCGGCCTTGGGCGCCGCCAGTGCCAGACCCGGCAGGCACAGCAGCAGGGCGATCCAGATTCTCATCGATCTCTCCGGTTCCTCCGACAGCGCGGAGGCGATGCTGGAACCTGCGACGTCAACGCGGCGCCAACAGGCGGTCAGTGCGACAGATGCGCGTCAAGCCAGGTGCGAATGTCAGCGCTGACCTCGTCGCGGCAGCGGTCGTTCAGCAGTTCGTGGCGAGCTTGCGCGTAGAGTTTCAGCGTCACGTCGTTCAGACCGGCTTCGCGGTAGTTTCGTTCCAGGCTGCGCGCGCCTTGCGCGCCGCGACAGGCCGGATCGTCGGTGCCGTTGATCGCGAGAATCGGCAAGGCTTTCGGGATGCGTGCCAGACGTTGCGGATCACGCAGCTGTCCGGCAGCGGACAGCAGATCGATCCACATCGCCACCGAGCAGCGGAAGCCGCACAGCGGATCACTGATGTAACGGTCGACTTCTTCGGTGTCGCGCGACAGCCAGTCGAAGCCGGTGCGGTTCGGTTTGAATTCACGATTGAAGCTCTTGAAGCTCAGTGTTTCGGCCAGCGCGCTGCGATGCGCGCGTCCGGCCCACAGCGCTTCCAGACGCAACAGCCCCAGGCCGATTGGGCGCAAGGGTCCGAGATCGGCACAGCCGGCCGAGAAGATGGCGCCGGCCAGCCCGCTGCCGTGCTCGACCAGATAGTCCTGCAACAGGAACGAGCCGCGGCTGTGTCCGAGCAGGAACAGCGGGCGATCCCGATGTTGCTGCTCGATATGCCCACGCACGCTATTGATAGCGGACAGGGTGATTGGCCAGCCATTCCACTCGGCGATGTGGCCGAGCGTATCGTCGCGGTCGACGCTGCGCCCGTGCCCCGGCAGATCCTGCGCATAAACCGCATAGCCGGCTTCGGCCAGCTGCGCGCCGATGCGCGCATAGCGCGCGGCGTGTTCGGCCATGCCATGAATGATCTGCACGCAGCCGCGCGGCTCGGCGTCTGGCAGCCACGCATCGACATGTGCGCGTTGGCCGCGGCCCCAGCCGTGCTGGAATTGAATGCTGCGCATGTGTAACGTCCCCTGGGTATCGATGCAGTCTTTGTACTCTGTACGTGCTGTCGCTGTTCGATGCCGCGACGGCACAAAGTGTGTCACATCAGGAGGAATCGGCTTATGACAATGCTGCTGGCGATTGACCAGGGCACCACCAGCACGCGCGCGATCGTGTTCGATCGGCACGGCAACAAGCATGCGGTGGCGCAACGCGAACTGCCGCAGCACTTTCCGCAGCCCGGCTGGGTCGAGCATGACGCCGAGCACATCTGGCAGGACACGGTCGGCTGTGTGCGCGACGCGCTGGCGAGCGCGAAGCTCGCAGCCGGCGGCGTCGCCGCGATCGGCATCACCAATCAGCGCGAGACCACGGTGGTGTGGGACCGAGCCACCGGCACGCCGATTCATCGCGCGATCGTGTGGCAGGACCGCCGCACCAGCGCGTTCTGCCAGCAGCATCAGGATCGCGGAGCCTGGCTCAATCAGAAGACCGGCCTGCTGCTGGATCCGTATTTCTCCGCAACCAAGATCGCGTGGATCCTCGATGCAGTACCCGGTGCGCGCGAGCGTGCGGAAAAAGGCGAGCTGGCCTTCGGCACCATCGACAGCTGGCTGCTGTGGAAGCTGACCGGCGGCGCTGTCCACGCCACTGACGCGACCAATGCCTGCCGCACCGCGCTGTTCAATCTGCAGACGCAGGATTGGGATGCCGAGCTGCTGGCGTTCTTCAAGGTGCCGCGCACACTGATGCCCGAGATTCGCGATTCAGCCTGCGATTTCGGTCAGACCGATCCCGCGTTGTTCGGCGCGCCGATCATGATCGGCGGCATCGCCGGCGATCAGCAGGCCGCGACCGTGGGCCAGGCCTGTTTTTCGCCCGGCATGATCAAATCCACCTACGGCACCGGGTGCTTCATGGTGCTGAACACCGGCGACGAGATCCGCCTGTCGAAGAACCGTCTGTTGACGACGGTGGCTTACCGCTTGAATGGCAAGCCGACGTTCGCGCTGGAAGGCAGCATCTTCGTTGCCGGCGCCGCGGTGCAGTGGCTGCGGGACGCGGTGCATCTGATCAAGGCCGCCGGTGACACCGAGGATCTGGCCAAGTCGATCGACGACACCCAGGGTGTTTATCTGGTGCCGGCGTTCACCGGCCTCGGCGCGCCGTACTGGGATCCGGAGGCGCGCGGTGCGATCTTCGGTTTGACCCGAGATACCGGCATTGCGCACATCGTGCGCGCGGCGCTGGAGTCGGTGTGCTATCAGACCCGCGATCTGTTGATGGCGATGAACGCCGACGCGGTGGCGCCGACCGAGCTGCGCGTCGACGGCGGCATGGTGGTCAACGACTGGCTGACCCAGGCGATGGCCGACATCCTGCAGATCCCGGTGGTGCGGCCGCAGACCGTCGAGACCACCGCGCTGGGCGCGGCCTTTCTGGCCGGCCTGCAGGCCGGGGTGTACAAGTCGCTCGATGAAATCTCCGCGCTGTGGCAGGAAGAGCGCCAGTTCGCTCCGGCGATGCCGGCGTCCCGCGCCGACAGTCTGTATGCCGGCTGGCAGGACGCCGTCACGCGGGTGCGCAGTGCCAACGGGTCCTAGTACCCGATCACAGAAACATGCCGCCCGAGGCCTCGATACGCTGCGCGGTGATCCAGGCGTTTTCCGGCGCCAGCAGCGAGGCAACGACCTGACCGATGTCGTCCGGCAGGCCGACACGACCCAGCGCAGTCTGTGATGCGACGAAGGCGTTGAGCTCGGCGTTGTCGCGTACCGCGCCGCCGCCGAAGTCGGTTTCGATCGCGCCGGGCGCGATAACGTTGACGCGGATGCCGCGCGGACCCAGCTCCTTGGCCAGATATTTGGTCAGCACTTCGATGCCGCCCTTCATCGTCGCGTAAGCGGCGTAGCCGGGCAGTGAGAAACGTGCGAGGCCGCTCGACACATTGAGGACGTGTCCGCCGTCGGCCAGCAGCGGCAGCAGGTTCTGGGTCAGGAAGAACGGACCCTTCAGATGGATGTTCATCAGCTGATCGAACTGTTCTTCACCGGTCCGTTCGAAGCTGGCGTGTACGCCGATGCCGGCGTTGTTGACCAGCGCGTCAAAGCGATCGCGCTGCCAGTGTTCGCGCAGGACCGGTGCGAGCTGTGCCGCAAAGGCGGCGAAACTGCTGCTGTCGCCGACGTCGAGCGGCAGGGCGACCGCGCGACGGCCGAGGCTTTCGATCTGTGCGACGACGGCGTCGGCCTCGTCGCGGTGGCTGCGATAGGTCAGCACGATGTCACCGCCGCGTTCGGCCAGCTTCAGCGCCATGCTGCGGCCGAGACCGCGGCTGCCGCCGGTGATCACGGTGATCGATGGGGTCTGGGGCGAAGGGCTCATGTGCGTCTCCTGGGGGTGATGTGTGGACGGGGGCCGCCGATGACGACCGTGAGCCACTGTATTGACTGCTTTTCACCCGATAAACTGGACTGAATTGATTTATTTGTTCGCATTAAACGAACAATATGGGAGAGCGCATGAACCGACTCGACGCGATGCAGACCTTTGTGCGGGTGGCGGAACGTTCCAGCTTCACCCAGGCCGCGGAGGATCTCGGCCTGCCCAAGGCCAGCGTTTCAGCGGCGGTGCGGCGCCTCGAGGCGCTGCTCGGCACGCGGCTGCTGCACCGGACCACGCGCAAGGTCGAGCTGACCCAGGACGGGCGCGCGTTCTACGAGCGCAGCAAGGACCTGCTGGCGGACATGGACGAGCTGCAGACGATGTTCCAGCTGGGCGAGCTGAGTCTGCGCGGTCGTCTGCGGGTCGACATGCCGACCGGTTCGGCGCGCAAGTTCATCATCCCGCGGTTGCCCGAATTCCTGCGCGCGCATCCGCGGCTCGAACTGGAGCTGTCGAGCACTGATCGCCGCGTCGATTTGATCCGCGAAGGCTTCGATTGCGTGCTGCGGGTCGGCAGCCTCAGCGACAGCACGCTGATCGCGCGGCCGCTGGGTGCGTTCCAGGTGATCACCTGCGCCAGTCCGGCGTATCTGCGTGCATACGGCACGCCGCGCACGCCGGACGATCTGTCCCGGCACCAGTTGATTCATTACGTGCCGACGCTGGGCGCGCGGCCGGACGATTTCGAATTCCATGACGGTCAGGCCTGTCGCCATGTGCCGATGGCCGGGGCCCTGACCGTCAACAATGCCGAAGCCTATGAAGCCGCGTGCCTGGCCGGGCTGGGCCTGATCCAGGTGCCGCGTGCCGGCATGCAGGCCTTGCTGGCGCAGGGCTTGCTGGTCGAGGTGCTGCGCGATTTCCGCGCCGCGCCGATGCCTGTCTCGCTGCTGTATGCCAACCGGCGCAATCTGCCACGCAGGGTGCAGGTGTTCATGCAGTGGGTGGCGGAGATCCTGGGGCCGGAACTCGACCCTGCTCCGGCGTAAACACGGTGTTCGCGTGCGCTCAACCCAGGGCGGTGTCGAGCACCATCATCACCGCGAAGCCAGCCATCAGGCCGATCGTCGCCGGGGTCTGGTGTCCGTTGCGATGGGTCTCCGGAATCACCTCGTGCGAGACCACGAAGATCATCGCGCCGGCCGACAGGCCCAGGCCGATCGGGTAGGCCAGCGCCAGCCCGCTGGACAGGCCGAAGCCCAGTAGCGCGCCCAGTGGTTCCATCAGGCCGGATGCGGCGCCGAGCAGGACGGCACGCATCGGCGTTACGCCGATGCTGCGCAAGGCCATCACCACCGCCAGCCCTTCAGGCAGATCCTGCAGCGCAATCGCGGTGGTCAGTGGGATGCCGACAGTCTGATCACCCTGCGCGAAGCCAACACCGATTGCCATGCCCTCCGGCAGGTTGTGCAGCGCGATCGCCAGCACGAACAGCCAGACCTTGTTGACGCGCGTATGGCCCGGACCGCAGGGGCCACCGTGACAGTGTTCGTGGGGCGTGAACTGATCCAGACCCAGCATCAGCAGTACACCCAGGGCCATGCCCAGCGTCACCACCCCGGCGCCGGTGGTCGCGCTGCCGGTGACGGCGTTGGCCGATTCCAGCCCCGGCAGGATCAGCGAGAACGAACTTGCGGCGAGCATCATGCCGGCGGCGAAGCCGAGCATGCTGTCTTCGATGCGCTGCGGCAGCGCGCACACGATCAGGCCCGGCAGCGCGCCGACCGCCGTCGCGCCAAACGCGGCGGCGCCGCCGAGCAAGGCCCAGCGCAGGCTGTCCGAAGCCTCGCCCGCAAGGATCTGGGCCACGCTGCTGATCAGCAGCGCCAGCACGCCGATACCGGCGGCGGCAAAGCCGACCGCGGTCAGCGGATGCTGGCGCGCCTGCTCGCGCCACAGTGCGCGCCAGGACGGGGTCGGAGAGGCTTGCAATTCCATGCGGGTCGAAACCGGATAGACGGTGCGGCGAGCATGCGGATGCTGGCGTGTTCGCGCAAGGCAGCCGCACTCAGGCGGTCAGCCGATAAACCCGCTCTGCATTGCCGTGCAGAAACGCGGCGCTCGCCTCCGCATCGAGATTCAGCGCATCCAGATCCTTCAGCGCGTGCGCCGGCATGATCATCGGGTAGTTGCTGCCGAACAGCACTTTGTCGCGGCCATGGCCGCGCATGAATTCGACCAGCGCCGGCGGATAGCGCTGGCAGGTGTAAGCCGAGGTGTCGATGTAGACGTTCTCATGCTTGGTCGCGATGGCGATGGCCTCGTCGGTCCACGGGTAGCCGATGTGTCCACCGACGATCGTCAGCTCGGGAAAATCCAGCGCGACCTGATCGAGGTAGATCGGCCGGCCGACTTCGGACGGCATCAGCGGGCCGGTGTGACCGATCTGGGTGCAGAACGGCACGTTCATCTCGCAGCACGCGGTGTAGACCGGGTAGTAGCGGCGGTCGGTCGGTGGAGCTTCCCATAGCCACGGCAACAGCCGGATCGCCTTGAAGCCAAGCTGCTCGATACAGCGCCGCACTTCGCGCACCGCCTGCATCGGTCTGGACAGATCCACCGAGCCGACGCCGATCAGGCGCTCCGGCGCTTCGGCAACGAAGCCGGCGACCTCGTCATTCGAGATCATCACGTTGCGCGGTGCGTACCACGCGCAGATCAGGCTGCGGTCGATGCCGGCCTGATCCATCATCGCGACGGTCATCGCCACCGGCGGCGCGACGCTCAGCGGCGGCGTCTTGGTCCAGCGGCGCAGTGAGTCGAAGATCGGGTCCTGCATCTGGCGCAGGGTCGGATGCTGCGCCCAGGCATCGATGATCATCGGCGTCTCCTGCATCAAGGTTCGATGAACTGCATGCCGGTCGGCCCGGTGCCGGATTCCTGCACGGTGGCGCCGGCTTCACCGCCCGAGCTGAAATGCGGCGTCCCCGCCGGAATCACGAGAACGACGCCGGGGCCGTGATCCTGCAGTGCGGCCGCGTCGAAGGTCGAGCCGACGCCGAACCGGTAGACCCCGGCGAGCACGGTGACGATGCGCGTGTCGGGGTGCGTGTGTGGCGGGGTGCGTGCGCCCGCTTCGAAGCGGGCCCGCAGGACATACGTGCCCTGGCCGGGGTCACCATGGACTCGCGCCAGCGCCGTTCCGGGTAACCGGGGATCGTTGCGAAAGTCGAGCGCGTCTGGCGTGATCGTCTGCACGCTGTCCGCGGCCGAGGTCGCCGTGGCGTTTGCGACCAGCCCCAGTAGCAGCGATGCCAGCAGCGCGCGCAGCGGGCGTGATAGCTGTCGATACATCGGCGCTCCTCCTCAGCGGGTCCGGCGTGACGCGGACTTCGCCGCAGTCTAGGGCATCCAGCGAAAGATCAGCGCGGTGTTGATGCCGCCGAAGGCGAAGTTGTTATTGATCACGTACTCGGTCTCGAGCGGACGGAGGCTGTCGGTGATGAAGTCCAGCTCGCCGCAACGCGGGTCGAGGTTATGCAGGTTCAGGGTCGGTGCGAACCAGCCGCGGTTCATCATCTCGATCGCCCACCAGCTCTCGATGGCGCCGCAGGCGCCGAGCGTATGGCCGAGATGACCTTTCCACGACGCTGCCGGAATTGCGCGGTCGAAGTAGCGCCGCGTCATGTTCGATTCGGCGATATCGCCCTGCTCCGTCGCGGTGCCGTGGCAGGACACGAAACCGATCGCATCGGGCGACAGGCCGGCATCGGCGAAGGCACGATCCATTGCGCCGCCCATGGTGTCCTGATTCGGATGCGTGGCGTGGTCACCATCGGAGTTGCAACCGTAGCCGACGATCTCGGCGTAGATCCTGGCGCCGCGCGCCTTGGCGTGTTCGTACTCTTCCAGTACCAGCGATCCCGCGCCCTCGCCGATGACCAGGCCATCGCGATCGCGGTCGAACGGCGCCGGCGTCGTTTTCGGCGCGTCGTTTTTCACGCTGGCGGCAAACAGGGCGTCGAATACCGCGGCTTCAGACGGGCACAGTTCCTCGGCGCCGCCGGCCAGCATCATCGGCTGCATGCCGTACTTGATCGACTCGTAGGCGTAGCCGATGCCCTGGCTGCCGGAGGTGCAGGCCGAACAGGTCGGGATCACCCGGCCCTTCAGGCCGAAGAACAGGCCGACGTTGACGGCAGTGGTGTGGCTCATCATGCGCAGATACGTCGTCGCATTGAATTTGCCGTGCTTGCCGGTCATCAGCAGGCTGCCAAACTCGCAGATGGCGTCGGTGCTGCCGGTGCAGGAGCCGTAGGACACACCCATCGCACCGGTGCTGATTTCCGGGTCGTCGAGCAGGCCGGCTTGCTCCAGTGCCAGCTCGGACGCTCGGACCGACATCAGCGACACGCGGCCCATCGTGCGGGTTTTTCTGCGCGTGTAGTGCGATGGCAGCGCAAAGTCCTTGACCGGGCCGCCGAGGCGCGTGTTGACCTCTTCGAAGCGATCCCATTCGGGCATGCGCTCGATGCCGCTGACGTTGCCGCGCAGACTGGCCTCGACCGAGGCCCAGTCCGATCCCAATGCAGTGATGCCGGCCATGCCGGTGACGACCACTCGCTTCAAAACATCCCCCCGTTGACCGAAATCACCTGGCGCGTGACATAAGCAGCGGCCGGCGACATCAGAAATGCGACGACGGCGGCGACTTCCTCGGGTTCCCCAACCCGACCCGCTGGCACCAGCTTCAAGGCATGTTCCAGCGGAACCTCGTCGATCATGTCAGTCCGGATCAGCCCGGGCGCGACGCAATTGACGGTGATGCGCCGGCTGGCCAGTTCCACCGCCAGGGCCTTGGTCGCGCCAATGATACCCGCCTTGGCGGCCGAGTAATTGACCTGCCCGCGGTTGCCCATCAGGCCCGAAACCGAGGCAATGGTGACGATGCGACCGGGCTGGCGTGTGCGGATCATCGGCATCGACAGCGGCTGCAGCACGTTGTAGAAACCGTCGAGGTTGGTCCGCATCACGCTGTCCCAGTCCTCGCCGGACAGCGCCGGAAACGCGCCGTCGCGGGCGATGCCGGCGTTGCACACCACGCCGTAGTAGGCGCCATGCTGTTCGATATCCGCACCCAGCACATCGGCGCACTGCGCGCGGTCGCTGACGTCGAAGCGCAGCATGCGGGCGCTGCGCCCGGTGGCCTCGACCTGTGCCAGCGTCTGATCG
This sequence comes from Nevskiaceae bacterium, assembly GCA_041555955.1. Taxonomy (GTDB): domain Bacteria; phylum Pseudomonadota; class Gammaproteobacteria; order Nevskiales; family Nevskiaceae; genus Solimonas. The sequence goes on along the minus strand of JBFFJL010000042.1, from coordinate 1,836 downwards.
GCATCGCGCCGGCAATGCAGCACCAGGTCATAGCCGGCCGCGGCCAATGCCACAGCGATGGCCTGGCCGATGCCGCGATTGGCGCCGGTCACCAGTACCGTCTGCGTCATGCGGATTGCTCCCGTGATACCGGCTTCGCATACAGCTGATCGAGAAAGCGCTGCATGTCGTCGGGCTGAAAGGCCTTGATGTCGGCGGTGGCGTAGACCGTTTCGCCATCGTCGATCGTGCAGCGATAAACACCAACGCCGCTGGCGTCGGTCACCAGCAGTTCGGCAACGACGTTCAGCCGCGACCCCGGTGGAAAATATGCAGCCTCGCAGTCGTAGCTTCGGGTGCCCAGCAGCAGGCCCGGAACGATGCCGAGGCCGCGCTGCAGACGCAGCCATCCGGCGTGCACGCCGATCGTCTGCGCCATGTATTCGATCCCGACCCAGCCGGGGACACCGGCGCCTGCTTCATGGAACGGGATTCCCGGCCGGATCTCGACATCGCAGCGTGCGGATTCCGCATCGCAGGCACGCAGGTGATCCAGCAGCACGAAGCCGGGACCATGGGCCAGCAGATCGGCGGGCAGCAGTTTCGACAGATCGGACATCAGGATGCGGGGGGCTCGGCAGGCGTGGTGGCGGGCTGGGTGTGAGGCTGGATACGGGACTGGGTACGGATATCGAGACTGTAGCCCGCAACAAAATTCGAAAGCCAGATCCGGCCGTTCCAGGGTGCGGGGCCGGCGTAGTGCACCTCGGCGACGATGCGGCCATTGCCGCTGACACGGCGCAGTCCCGGACGCGGTTCGCTCACCTGCCACCCGCGCTGGGCCGCCGCGGTCGCCACCGCCTCCAGCGGCCAGAACGCCAGCTGGATATCGGTGAGGATGTGGAGTGGATCGACCTGATCCGGCGCAAAGGCCGAGCGCTCGCCGTCAATCCGGGTACCGTCGTAGCGCAGGCTGAACACGCGTTGCCCGCTGGCGGTCAGGCCGATGACCTGCAGTGTGTCGGCATCAACCGTGACGATGCAGCGCAGGGTCGACTCGCGCGCGCCATACGCGGCGCTGAGGAGCTGATCGGCGTCGACCGCGTAGCCCAGCGACGCCGGTGCCAGCGGCGCGAACAGCGTGGTGTCGGGGGTGGGTCGGGGGCTCGGCCCCATGCAGGCCGTCAGCGACAGACTCAGCGCCGCGACCAGGAACGCGCTAAGACGCATGCGCGGCCGGTGCGGCGTCGGCTCGGCACAGCTGCGCCAACGTGTGCAGACGCTGCTTGGCGTGACCGACATAGGGGTTCTGCGCATCCCAGGCATAGCCGGCCAGAATCGAGCAGATATAGCGGCGGATCTTCGGATCCTGACGCTCGAAATAGATCACGTCCTGCAGCGAGCCGTCGTACCAGCCATCAACGAACCCGCGGAAGGTTTCCACCCCGACGCGCAGCGGCGCCTCGAATTCGTTCGGCCAGTCCACTGCCTCGCCGGCCAGCTGTCGCGTCAGCAGCGCCGTGGCCATGTGCGCCGACTTCAGCGCGATGGTGACACCCGATGAGAACACCGGATCGAGAAATTCGGCGGCATTGCCCAGCAGTGCGAAGCCAGGCCCGGTCATGGTTTTGACGTTGGCCGAATAGCCGCGCAGCAGCCCGGCCGGGAACACCGGCTCGGCGTCCTTCAACAGCACCGCCAGTTCAGGGTCTTCGCGTTGCAGCGCCCACAGCTTGTCGTCGTTGCTGCCGGCATAGCTGTCGATGAAGGCTTCGCTGCCGACCACGCCGACCGAGGCCTTGCCGTTGGAGAACGGAATCAGCCAGTACCAGACGTCGCGGTGTTGCGGGTGCGTGG
>JBFFJL010000041.1:0-15160 GCA_041555955.1 Nevskiaceae bacterium | reverse complement strand
GTTCTCGGCCAGCACCTGGAAGATCTCGACCTGCTCACCCTGCAGGAAGCGCGTATCACCCGACTCGGTGATCTCGACCTTGCGCAGCATCTGCCGCACGATGGTCTCGATGTGCTTGTCGTTGATCTTCACGCCCTGCAGGCGGTAGACGTCCTGAATTTCCTTGACCAAGTAGTTCGCCAGGGCAACCACACCCTGCAAGCGCAGGATGTCGTGCGGACTCGGTTCGCCATCGGAGATGATTTCGCCCTTTTCGACGGTTTCACCTTCAAATACACGAATCTCGATCCACTTCGGCACCAGGATCTCGGCCTCGTCGCCATCCGGCTCGACAATCTTGATGCGCTGCTTGCCCTTGGTACCCGGACCGAACTTGATCGTGCCGCTGGTTTCGGCCAAGACCGCCGGTTCCTTCGGCTTGCGCGCCTCGAACAGATCGGCCACGCGCGGCAGACCGCCGGTGATGTCACGCGACTTCGACGCTTCCTGCGGAATACGCGCGACAAACCCGCCGACACTGACCTCGTCGCCATCCTCAACCGTGACAATCGCCTTCGGCGGCAACGTGTACGCGGCCGGAATGTCGGTGCCGGAGAAGGTCAGCTGCTTGCCCTTGGCGTCGACCAGCATGATGGTCGGCTTCAGGTCCTTCGCCGCCGAGCCACGCGACTTCGGATCGGTGATGACCATGGTCGACACGCCGGTCAACGGGTCAGTTTCGCGGTTCACGGTCGAACCTTCGACGAAGTCCTGCAGCTTCACGAAGCCGCTGAGCTCCGACACGATCGGATGCGTATGCGGATCCCATTTGGCCAGACGCTGGCCTGCAGCGATTTCCTGGCCTTCGCGGACCAGAATCGTTGCACCGTAGGGGATCTTGTAGCGCTCACGCTCGCGACCGTTGGCGTCGATGATGCCGATTTCACCCGAGCGGCTGACCGCCACCAGGTTGCTTTCGCTGTTGGTCACCATCTTGATGTTGTGCACGCGCACGGTACCGGCAGCGCGCGAATCGACGCCGTCTGCCGACGCGGCACGTGATGCCGCACCGCCGACGTGGAAGGTACGCATCGTCAGCTGCGTGCCCGGCTCGCCGATCGACTGCGCGGCGATGACGCCGACCGCTTCGCCGATATTGACGCGATGGCCACGGGCCAGATCGCGGCCATAGCAGTTGGCGCAGACGCCGAACGGCAGCTCACATGTAATAGGCGAACGCACCCAGATCTCGTCGATCGAGTTCTTCTCGAGCACGTCGGCCCATTTCTCGTCGATGATCGTGCCCAGCGGGATCACCACTTCATCGGTGCCCGGCTTGTGCACGTCACGCTGCGTCACACGGCCCAGCACGCGATCGCGCAGGGCTTCAAGCACATCGCCACCTTCGACGATGGGCATCATCAGCAGGCCCTGCTCGGTACCGCAGTCCTCGCCGGTGACGACCATGTCCTGGGCGACATCGACCAGACGGCGGGTCAGGTAACCCGAGTTTGCGGTCTTCAGCGCGGTATCAGCCAGACCCTTACGGGCGCCGTGGGTCGAGATGAAGTACTGAAGGACGTTCAGACCTTCGCGGAAGTTCGCGGTGATCGGCGTCTCAATGATCGAGCCGTCCGGCTTGGCCATCAGGCCGCGCATGCCGGCCAGCTGGCGGATCTGCGCAGCCGAACCACGGGCGCCGGAGTCGGCCATCATGAACACCGAGTTGAACGACGGCTGCTCGGCGTCCTTGCCGTCGGCAGTGACCACGTGCTCCTTGCCGATGCGGGCCATCATCGCCTTGGCGATGTCGTCATTGGCGCGCGACCAGATGTCGACGACGCGGTTGTAGCGCTCGCCGCCGGTGGTCAGACCCTGGTTGTATTCAGTCTCGATGTCCTTGACCTTGTTTTCGGCGACTTCGAGGATCTTGACCTTCTCGTCCGGCACCATGATGTCGTCGAGGCAGAACGAAATGCCCGCCTTGGTCGACATGCGGAAGCCGGTGTACATCATCTGATCGGCGAAGATAACCGTATCCTTGGTGCCGCAGCGGCGGTACACATAGTTGATGACGCGCGAGACTTCCTTCTTGGTCAGAGTCTTGTTGATGACCTTGAACGGCACACCCTTGGGCAGCACCTCGGACAGCAGCGCACGACCGACGGTCGTTTCGACCAGGCCGTAATGCGGCTCAGCGGTCTCTTCGTCGTAGTCGGTCAGGCGCACCTTGATCTTGGCCTGAAGATCCACTTCGCGGTTCTCATAGGCGCGATGCACCTCGGAGACGTCCGAGAACACCATGTTTTCGCCCTTGGCGGCGACACGTTCGCGCGACATCCAGTACAGACCGAGCACGACGTCCTGCGACGGCACGATGATCGGGTCGCCGGACGCCGGCGACAGGATATTGTTGGTCGACATCATCAGTACGCGCGCTTCGAGCTGCGCTTCCAGCGACAGCGGCACGTGCACTGCCATCTGGTCGCCGTCAAAGTCGGCGTTGAACGCGGTGCAAACCAACGGATGCAGCTGGATCGCCTTGCCTTCGATCAGCAGCGGCTCAAACGCCTGAATGCCGAGACGGTGCAGGGTCGGCGCGCGGTTCAGCAGAACCGGATGTTCCTTGATGCACTCCTCGAGCGAATCCCAGACCTGGGCTTCTTCGCGCTCGACCATCTTCTTGGCGGCCTTGATCGTGGTGGCGATGCCCAGACGCTGCAGACGCGAGAACACGAACGGCTTGAACAGCTCCAGCGCCATCTTCTTCGGCAGGCCGCACTGATGCAGCTTCAGGGTCGGACCGACCACGATGACCGAACGGCCGGAGTAGTCGACGCGCTTACCGAGCAGGTTCTGACGGAAGCGACCCTGCTTGCCCTTGATCATGTCGGCCAGCGACTTCAACGGCCGCTTGTTGGTGCCGGTGATCGCGCGGCCGCGACGGCCGTTGTCGATCAGCGCATCCACCGATTCCTGCAGCATGCGCTTTTCGTTGCGCACGATGATGTCCGGCGCGGTCAGCTCCAGCAAGCGCTTCAGACGGTTGTTGCGGTTGATCACGCGGCGATACAGATCGTTCAGATCCGAGGTCGCGAAACGACCGCCATCCAGCGGCACCAGCGGACGCAGATCCGGCGGCAGCACCGGCAGCACCGTCAGAATCATCCACTCCGGACGATTGTTCGAATTGATGAAGTACTCGATCAGCTTGAGGCGCTTGGCGAGCTTCTTGATCTTGGTTTCGGACGTCGTGCCGTTGAGCTCTTCGCGCAGACGCACCGCTTCCGTCGGCAGGTCGATATTCTTCAGCAGATCGTGCACAGCCTCGGCGCCCATGCGCGCGTCGAAGTCGTCACCGTACTGCTCGACCGAATTGAGGTAATCCTCTTCTGTCAGCAGCTGGCCGCGTTCCAGCGGCGTCATGCCCGGCTCGACCACGATGTGGGCTTCGAAATACAGCACGCGTTCGATCGCGCGCAGCGGCATGTCGAGCAGCAGTCCGATACGGCTCGGCAGTGACTTCAGAAACCAGATGTGCGCGACTGGCGAGGCCAGGTCGATATGACCCATGCGCTCGCGGCGCACCTTGGCCACGGTGACTTCGACGCCGCACTTCTCGCAGACCACGCCGCGGTGCTTGAGTCGCTTGTACTTGCCGCACAGGCACTCGTAGTCCTTGATCGGCCCGAAAATCTTGGCGCAGAACAGACCGTCACGCTCAGGCTTGAACGTGCGGTAGTTGATCGTCTCGGGCTTCTTGACCTCGCCGTACGACCACGAACGAATCGTCTCCGGCGAGGAGAGTCCGATGCGGATGGCATCGAAGTCTTCCGCTTCGTCGGGACTGCGAATCAGGTTGAACAGATCTTTCATGGTGACTCCTGAAACTGCCTAGGTGCTTGCGAAGGGGTTGTTGAAACCGGTGGGCAGGCCGCTGCGCGACTCACCCACCCTGCGTTCGCACCTATTGGTTCTGCTCCAGTTCGATATTCAAACCGATTGAGCGGATTTCCTTGACCAGCACGTTGAACGATTCGGGCATGCCCGCAACCATGCGGTGGTCGCCGTCGACGATCGACTTGTACATGCGCGTACGCCCGTTGGTGTCGTCCGATTTCACGGTCAACATCTCCTGCAGCGTGTAGGCCGCGCCGTAAGCCTCGAGCGCCCAGACTTCCATTTCACCGAAGCGCTGGCCGCCAAACTGCGCCTTGCCACCCAGCGGCTGCTGAGTGACCAGCGAGTACGGACCGGTCGAACGTGCGTGCATCTTGTCGTCGACCAGATGGTTCAGCTTCAGCATGTACATGTAGCCAACGGTGATCTTGCGCGAGAACTCTTCACCGGTCCGGCCGTCAGTCAGCTGTGCCTGGCCCGTGACGGGCAGCCCGGCGATTTCAAGCAAGTGCTTGATCTCGCTTTCCGCCGCGCCGTCGAACACCGGCGACGCCACCGGCAGACCGCCGACCAGATTGCGCGCCAGATTCAGGACCTCTTCGTCGCTGAACTCGTCAATGGCAACGCTGGCTACGCCCTTGCCGGCCTTGTTGTAGACCTGATCCAGGAACTTGCGCAGCGAAGCAACCGCATTCTGCTGCTGTAGCATTTCGTCGATCTTGCGGCCGATACCCTTGGCCGCCCAGCCGAGATGAACCTCAAGCAGCTGGCCGATGTTCATACGCGAAGGCACGCCCAGCGGGTTGAGCACGACGTCAACCGGGGTGCCGTCTTCCATGTGCGGCATGTCTTCTACAGGGACGATCATCGAGATGACGCCCTTGTTTCCGTGACGGCCGGCCATCTTGTCGCCCGGCTGAATGCGACGCTTCACGGCCAGGTAGACCTTGACCATCTTCAGAACGCCAGGGGACAGCTCGTCACCCGACTGAATCTTGCGCTTCTTGTCCTCGAACCGCTTGTCGAACTCCGAGCGCATGTCCTTCAGCTGCTTGTTGGCAGCTTCCAGCTGGTTCTGCGCATCGTTGTCGGCCAGACGGATCTCGAACCACTTGTCGCGCTCGATCGAATCCAGATACTCGGCATCGATCTTGGCGCCCTTCTTCAGCTTGTTCGGACCGCCGTCGGCCAGCTTGCCGATCAGGATCTTGCGCAGACGATCATAAATGTCGTCCTCGAAGATGCGCTGCTGGTCCGCGAGATCCTTGCGCACCTGCGCCAGCTCGCTCTCTTCGATCGCCAGCGCGCGCTTGTCCTTCTTCACGCCTTCGCGGGTGAACACACGCACGTCGATGACGGTGCCGTCCATGCCGGCCGGCACGCGCAGCGAGGTGTCCTTCACGTCGCTGGCCTTCTCGCCAAAAATCGCGCGCAGCAGCTTCTCTTCCGGCGTCAGCTGGGTCTCACCCTTCGGCGTGACCTTGCCGCACAGCAGATCGCCGGCCTTGACCTCGGCGCCAATGTAGACGATGCCCGACTCGTCGAGCTTGCGCAGCGCAGCTTCGTTGACGTTCGGGATATCCGCGGAAATTTCCTCGGGTCCGAGCTTGGTTTCGCGCGCGACGCAGGTCATCTCTTCGATATGGATCGTGGTGAAACGATCTTCCTCGACCACGCGCTCCGAGATCAGGATCGAGTCTTCGAAGTTGTAGCCGTTCCACGGCATGAACGCGATCAGCATGTTCTGGCCCAGTGCCAGCTCACCCAGATCCGTCGACGGACCGTCGGCAACGACGTCACCGCGGGCAACCTTGTCGCCCGGTTTCACGATCGGCTTCTGGTTGATGCAGGTGTTCTGGTTCGAACGGACGTACTTGACCAGGTTGTAGATGTCGACGCCCGCTTCACCCGGCGTGGTCTCGTCATCGTTGACGCGCACGACGATACGCGCGGCGTCGACCTTTTCGACCACACCGCCACGGCGAGCCTGGATCGCGTTGCCGGAGTCGACCGCGACGCGGCGCTCAACGCCGGTACCGACCAGCGGCTTCTCGGCACGCAGCGTCGGGACCGCCTGACGCTGCATGTTCGAACCCATCAGCGCGCGGTTGGCGTCATCGTGTTCGAGGAATGGGATCAGTGCCGCAGCAACCGACACGATCTGGCGCGGCGACACGTCCATGAACTGGACCTTGTCGGGCGTCATCATCGTGAATTCGTTCTGGAAGCGCACTGACACCAGGTCGGACTTGAAGCCGCCCTTGGCATCCAGATCCGAGTTCGCCTGGGCGATCACATAGCGACCTTCCTCGATCGCCGACAGATATTCGACGTCGTTGGTCACCTTGCCGTCGTCCACACGACGATAGGCCGTTTCGAGGAAGCCATACTCGTTGGTGCGCGCGTAGCACGCCAGCGAGTTGATCAGACCGATGTTCGGTCCTTCCGGCGTCTCAATCGGGCAGACACGACCGTAGTGGGTCGGATGCACGTCGCGGACTTCGAAGCCTGCACGCTCGCGGGTCAGACCGCCCGGTCCGAGGGCCGACACGCGACGCTTGTGCGTGACTTCCGACAGCGGGTTGTTCTGATCCATGAACTGCGACAGCTGTGAGGAACCGAAGAACTCCTTGATCGCAGCCGACACCGGCTTGGCATTGATCAGATCCTGCGGCGTCAGGTTCTCGGCCTCCGCCAGCGCCAGACGCTCGCGCACCGCGCGCTCGACACGGACCAGGCCTGTACGGAACACGTTCTCGGCCATTTCGCCGACCGCGCGAATGCGGCGGTTACCGAGGTGATCGATATCGTCGGTCTGCTGTTCACCATTGCGGATCGCGATGATCTCGCGGATCACTTCAATGATGTCCGAATGCTCCTTGCCGTACTTGGCAACCAGCCCCTTGGCAAAATCGTCGTTGAAGGTCGACAGCAGCTGGCCGTCGTAAACGACGCCCGGGCCCTCAACGTCATCACGACGCAGACGGCGGTTGAACTTCATGCGGCCGACCGCTGACAGATCGTACTTCTCGGGCGAGAAGAACATGCCATGGAACAGCGATTCGGCAGCGTCCTTGGTCGGCGGCTCGCCGGGGCGCATCATGCGATAGATCTCGACCAGTGCTTCGAGCTTGGTCTTGGTCGAATCGATGTTCAGCGTGGTAGAAATGTACGGCCCCTTGTCGACATCATTGACGTACAGGGTCGGCACTTCGGTAATGCCGCACTCGCGAATCTTCACCAGCAGCGCGGCGGTCATCTCGGTGTTGGCCGCGGCAATGACTTCACCGGTGTCCTTGGCGATCAGATCACGCGCGATGACCTTGCCTTCCAGGTAGCTGTCCGGCACATGCAGACGCTCCAGGGCCGCTTCGGCGATCAGCTTGATGTGACGCGCGGTGATCAGCTTGCCCTGCTCAACCAACACCTTGCTGCCGTCGGTGATATCGAACTGGGCCTTCTCACCCTTGAGGCGTTCCGGCACCAACTCGAGGCTGGCACCTTCTGCGTCAAGGCGGAACACGTTCTGCTCATGGAACAGGCCCAGCATCTGCTCGTTGCTGTAGCCGAGCGCACGCAGAACCACCGTCACCGGCAGCTTGCGGCGACGATCGATACGTGCGAACAGGTTGTCCTTCGGGTCAAACTCGAAGTCCAGCCACGAGCCGCGATACGGGATGATGCGCGCGGAGTACAGCAGCTTGCCCGAGCTGTGGGTCTTGCCCTTGTCGTGATCGAAGAACACTCCAGGGGAGCGATGCAGCTGCGACACGACGACGCGCTCGGTGCCATTGATGATGAAGGTGCCGTGATCGGTCATCAACGGCACTTCGCCGAGATAAACCTCCTGCTCACGCACGTCCTTGACACGCTTTTCCTTCGACTCGCGGTCAAAGATCACCAGACGGACCGTGACTTTCAGCGGCGCAGCGTAGGTCATGCCACGGACGCGGCACTCCTTCTCGTCGAACGCCGGTTCATCGAAGCGGTACTTGACGAATTCCAGGGCGGCGGCGCCGTTGTACGACGCCATCGGAAACACCGACTTGAACGACGCTTGCAAACCGACGTCGCGGCGCTTGGCGGGTTGTGCCTCCGCCTGCAGGAAGTGCCGGTAGGAATCAATCTGAGTCCCCAGCAGGTAAGGAATTTCCAGCGTCTCGGTGAGCTTGCTGAAGTCCTTGCGGATGCGCTTTTTCTCGGTAAACGAGTAGGCCATCGGATACCTCTATCGTCGGTTGCGCGTAATGCGCGTCTACAAATCCAAACCGCTGTGCGCTGCGCGGCTACGGCGCGTGCTCAGTGGTTTGGATTCGCCACTGCAACTCTGTACTGCTTCAGCGACGGCGAAAGGCCGGGAGCATTTGCTCCCAGCCTTTGCCGCGTACCACTTGCAACAAATACAAGATCGGACCTGAGGTATTACTTCAGGTCGGCCTTGCCGCCGGCCTCTTCGATCTTCTTCTTCATCGCTTCGGCTTCGTCCTTCGACGCGCCTTCCTTCACGGTCTGCGGAGCGCCTTCGACCAGGTCCTTGGCTTCCTTCAGGCCCAGGCCGGTCAGCTCGCGCACGACCTTGATGACGCCAACCTTCTTGGCTGCGTCGATGCCGGAGAGGATGACCGTGAATTCGGTCTGCTCTTCAACCGGGGCAGCGGCAGCAGCCGGACCGGCGGCGACCGCAACCGGGGCGGCGGCGGTGACGCCGAACTTGTCTTCCATCATCTTGACCAGATCGACCACGTCCATCACGGACATGCTGGCGATCGCGTCCAGAATTTCTTCTTTCGTTGCCATGTTTAAAAAACTCCAATAAAGTGTGGAAAAGCCAGATTTTGGAACGTGAACCGGATCGCTTACGCTGCGCCCTTCTGATCCGCGACGGCCTTGACCGTGCGGACGAATTTCACAGTGGGCTCAGCCAGAGTCCGAACGAACTTGCCGATAGGCGCCTGCATGGTGCCCATGAGCATGCCAATGGCCTGCTCCTTCGTCGGCAGTGAGGCCAGACGGTCGAGATCGGCGGCACCATACAGCTTGCCTCCAACCGCAACGGCCTTGACGACCATCACATCGTTGTCCTTGGCGAAGTCCTTGATCAGGCGACCCACCGAACCCGGATCCTCAAGAGAGAATCCCAGGACCAGCGGACCAACCAACGCCGACGTCAGGCACTCGAATTCAGTACCTTCCACCGCCCGCTTGGCCAACGAGTTCTTCACCACGTGCAGGTAGACACCGCTTTGGCGGGCCTTTGCACGCAGCTCATCGAACTTGCCGGCCGACAGGCCGCGATACTCGGTTGCAACAGCCGAGAACGCGCGCTTGGCGACTTCGTTCACTTCCGCAACCAGGGCTTTTTTGTCATCCAGCCTGAGAGCCATCAGAACTCCTAGTTGCTTTCCATCAATGGGTGTCGCCGCGTCGCTTGCGCCACTCGGCTTCAACCCGCGTTTTGGTGCTCAAGACACCGTCTGCGTATGCGGCCTTGCGGCCTTTAACCTCCGGAAGCCAAGGCCTCCGTCGTACATACGGTCTCCGACGCATGGCTTTCGCCACACTTCAAAGTCTTTTTGGATGCCGGCGGCACAAAGTCCGCCGACATCCGGATCCTGCTTATTCCGGCAGCGTGTTGACGTCGACGCGCAGGCCCGGGCCCATCGTCGTCGAGAGCGTCATCTTCTTGATGTAAACGCCCTTCGACGTCGCCGGCTTGGCCTTGCGCAGATCGCGCACAACAGCGATCAGGTTGTCCTTCAGCTTGTCGTCGTCGAAATCGACGGAGCCAACCGCGCAATGAATGATGCCCGCCTTGTCGGTGCGGAACTTGGCCATACCGGCCTTGGCGTTCTTCACCGCAGTAGCGACGTCTGGCGTCACCGTACCGGTCTTCGGGTTCGGCATCAGGCCGCGCGGGCCCAGCACCTGACCCAGCGCACCCACGACGCGCATCGCGGACGGCTCGGCAATGACGACCTGATAGCTCAGATCACCACCCTTCATTGCCGCAGCCAGATCGTCCATGCCGACGGCATCGGCGCCAGCAGCCTTGGCTTCTTCGGCCTTGGCACCCTGCGCGAACACGGCAACCCGCACCGACTTGCCGCTACCATGGGGCAGCACGGTCGAGCCGCGCACGTTCTGGTCGGACTTCTTGGCATCAATGCCAAGATTCACGGACATGTCGACCGATTCCTTGAACTTGGCCGTCGCACATTCCTTGATCAGCTTGATCGCCTGGTCCAGGTCATAGACCTTGGCGGCCTCGAGCTTGGCGGCAACAGCCTTCTGACGCTTAGTGATCTTTGCCATGGCTTACTTCTCCACCACGTCAACGCCCATCGAACGGGCGGAACCGGCCACCATCAGGCAGGCGGCGTCAAGACTGCCGGCGTTGAGATCTTCCATCTTCAACTTGGCGATCTCTTCGACCTGGGCGCGTGTGATCTGGCCGACCTTCTTGGTGTTCGGCGTCGGCGAACCGGACGTCAGTCCGATAGCCTTCTTGATCAGCACCGACGCGGGCGGCGTCTTGGTGATGAAGGTGAATGAACGATCCGAATAGACCGTGATCACGACCGGGGTCGGCATGCCCGGTTCCATTTTCTGCGTGGCCGCATTGAAGGCCTTGCAGAATTCCATGATGTTGACGCCGTTCTGACCCAGCGCGGGTCCGACCGGCGGCGCCGGATTGGCCTTGCCTGCAGGAATCTGCAGTTTGATGTAGGCCGTGACTTTCTTTGCCATGACAGCTCCTAGGTGGGTGCGAACGCCGGTGAGGGCTCCCCGTTAGAAACGTGACTGGTGATCGGCGACTGGTGATTGGCAAAAACATCTACGAATCACGATTCACGAATCACAAATCACACAAGTCAGCCCTTTTCGACCTGACTGAATTCAAGCTCAACGGGCGTAGCACGCCCGAAAATCAGCACCGCCACGCGCAGGCGGTTCTTCTCGTAATTGACCTCTTCGACCACGCCGTTGAAGTCCGCAAACGGACCTTCCTTGACGCGCACCGATTCGCCAGGCTCGAACAGCGTCTTTGGACGCGGCTTCTCGACCGACTCGGTCACCCGATTGAGAATTTTTTCGGCTTCCTTGTCGGAAATCGGCGCCGGTTTATCCGGCGTGCCGCCGATGAAACCCATGACCTTCGGCGTCGACTTGACCAGATGCCAGGTGTCCTCGTTCATGTCCATCTGGACCAGAACGTAGCCGGGGAAAAACTTGCGCTCGGTCGTGCGCTTGACGCCATCCTTGATCTCGACGACTTCCTCAGTCGGAACCAGGATGTCACCGAACTGCTCCTGCAGCCCAGCGCGCGTGATGCGCTCCTTGAGCGCTTTCATCACACTGTTTTCGTACTGAGAGTACGCATGCACCACATACCAGCGCATCGTCATCGTCACGCTCCTCTTCCGGTCAGCGTTTCGACGCCCCACAGCAGCAGCGAGTCGAGCCCCCACAGCAGCAGCGCCATCACCAGCACGACGACAGCAATCATCAGCGTGGCCTGGACACTCTCCTGGCGGCTGGGCCAGACGATCTTGCGCAGTTCGATGCGCGAGCCAACGACGTAGCCCCAGAGCGACTTGCCGAGTGCCGTCTGATAAGCCATGGCCAGCGATAGGCCCAGCGATGCAAGCAGGATCAGCGTCCGGATCAGCGCATTGAATTGCGGATCGAAGTAGTAGAACGCGAACATGCCGCCCACCAGGGCAGCTGCGGAAAGACCCAGCAATGCCGTGTCTTTGCGCGCAGAAACGGCTTTTTGTTCAGAGGTTTGGACGTCCATCAACCATTGGTCCGGCCCTGCAGTCCAACGCTGATCCAGAGTGGCAGGGCGGGAGGGTTTCGAACCCCCAACCTGCGGTTTTGGAGACCGCCGCTCTACCAGTTGAGCTACCGCCCTAGCGCGAGGTACTACAGGAAGCCAAAAAGGGGCGCGGATTTTATGGAATCCGCGCCCACAAGTCAAAGAGTGGCTTATTCGACGATCTTGGTAACGACGCCGGCGCCAACCGTACGACCACCCTCACGGATGGCGAAACGAACGCCTTCTTCCATCGCGATCGGGTTGATCAGCTCAACCTTCATCTGCACGTTGTCGCCCGGCATCACCATTTCCTGCTCAAATTCGATCGAGCCGGTCACGTCCGTCGTGCGGAAGTAAAACTGCGGACGATAGCCCTTGAAGAACGGCGTATGACGACCGCCCTCTTCCTTCGTCAGCACGTACACCTCACCCTCAAACTTCGAGTGCGGGTTGATCGAGCCGGGCTTGCACAGCACCTGGCCACGCTCCACGTCTTCCTTCTTCGTGCCGCGCAGCAGCACACCCACGTTGTCGCCCGCCTGCCCCTGATCCAGCAGCTTGCGGAACATCTCAACGCCGGTAACGATCGTCTTCACCGTCGGACGGATGCCGACAATCTCGACTTCCTCGCCAACCTTGATGATTCCGCGCTCGATACGGCCCGTGACCACCGTGCCGCGGCCCGAGATCGAGAACACGTCTTCGATCGGCAGCAGGAACGGCTTGTCCGTTTCGCGCTCCGGCTCCGGAATCCACGTGTCGATCGCGTTGTACAGCTCTTCGAGCTTCGCAACCCACTCCGCTTCGCCCGCAATCGCCTTGGTCGCCGATCCACGGACCACCGGCGTGTTGTCGCCGTCATAGCCGTACTTGCTCAGCAGATCGCGTACTTCCATCTCGACCAGCTCAAGCAGCTCTTCGTCCTCGACCATGTCGCACTTGTTCAGCCACACCACGATCTTCGGAACGTTCACCTGCTTCGCCAGCAGAACGTGTTCGCGCGTCTGCGGCATCGGGCCGTCAACCGCCGACACCACCAGGATCGCGCCGTCCATCTGCGCCGCACCCGTGATCATGTTCTTCACGAAGTCCGCGTGCCCCGGGCAGTCCACGTGCGCGTAGTGACGGTTCTCCGTCTCATACTCCACGTGCGAGGTCGCAATCGTCAGAATCTTCGTCGAGTCACGACGACCCTGGCTCTCAGACGCCTTCGCAACCTGATCGTAAGGAACGTACAGACCGCCAAACTTGTCCGACGATACCTTCGTCAGCGCCGCAGTCGTCGTCGTCTTGCCATGGTCCACGTGACCAATCGTCCCCACGTTAACGTGCGGCTTCGTACGTGCAAATTTTTCCTTGGACATCGTCGATTCCTCTACAAAATTCTGGAGTCTGCTGGATCGTCAGCGGTTGGATTAAGACTTCTTGGACAGCGCGGCGATGACATTCGCCGGCGCTTCCTGGTACTTCTTGAATTCCATCGAATAGGTCGCACGACCCTGCGACATCGAGCGCAGTGTGGTCGAGTAACCGAACATTTCGGACAGCGGCACTTCGGCCTTGACCAGCTTTGTGCCGTAGTTGTCTTCCATGCCCAGGATCACGCCGCGGCGCCGGTTAAGGTCGCCCATGACGTCACCCATGTAGTCTTCCGGCGTTTCGACTTCCACGCCCATGATCGGCTCAAGCACGACCGGGTTGGCCTTGGCCGCGCCTTCCTTGAAGCCCATGCTGCCGGCAACCTTGAACGCCATTTCGTTCGAGTCGACGTCGTGGTACGAACCGTCGAACACCGTCACCTTGACGTCGACCACCGGATAACCGGCGACGACACCGTTCTTCATGGCTTCCTGAATACCCTTGTCGACCGCGGGTACGTATTCGCGCGGAATCACACCGCCGACGATGCCATTGACGAATTCATAGCCCTTGCCGGCTTCCTGCGGCTCGATACGCAGCCAGCAGTGTCCGTACTGACCACGACCACCGGACTGGCGCACGAACTTGCCTTCTGCCTCGACCTGCTTGCGCAGGGTTTCGCGGTAGGCGACCTGCGGTGCGCCGATGTTGGCCTCGACCTTGAACTCGCGCTTCATGCGGTCGACCAGAATTTCCAGATGCAACTCGCCCATGCCGGCGATGATGGTCTGTCCGGTTTCCTCGTCCGTGCGCACACGGAACGACGGATCTTCCTGCGCGAGCTTGCTCAGCGCGATACCCATCTTTTCCTGGTCGGACTTGGTCTTCGGCTCCACAGCCTGACTGATCACCGGCTCCGGGAACTCCATGCGCTCCAGGATCACCGGATGGTCCTGCGCGGCCAGCGTGGTGCCGGTGTAGACCTCCTTGAGGCCGACACACGCAGCAATATCGCCGGCGCGGACTTCGTCGATTTCCTGGCGCTCGTTGGCATGCATCTGCACCAGACGGCCGATGCGCTCGGTCTTGCCGCTACGCGAGTTGTAAACGCTGTCGCCCTTCTTCAGCACGCCGGAATAGACGCGGATGAAGGTCAGCTGCCCGACGAACGGGTCCGTCATGATCTTGAAGCCCAGCGCCGCAAACGGCTCGGTATCGTCGGCATGCCGTTCGATCACGACGCTCTCGTCGCCCGCTTCGACGCCCTTGATCGCAGGCACTTCGGTCGGCGACGGCAGGTACTCGATCACGGCGTCAAGCATGGCCTGGACGCCTTTGTTCTTGAACGCCGAGCCACACAGCATCGGGACGATTTCCAGCGCGATCGTGCGCTGACGCAGACCGGCCTTGATTTCTTCTTCGGTGAGATCCCCGCCCTCGAGATACTTGTTCATCATCTCTTCGGAA
Organism: Nevskiaceae bacterium; assembly: GCA_041555955.1. Lineage (GTDB taxonomy): Bacteria > Pseudomonadota > Gammaproteobacteria > Nevskiales > Nevskiaceae > Solimonas. Next base: position 636 of record JBFFJL010000041.1, on the reverse strand, counting down.
GATTCGGCAGCGGCCTCAACCATCTGCTCGCGCCACTTCGCAGCCAGATCCTGAAGATCAGCCGGAATGTCGCCGTACTCGAACTTGATGCCCTGGCTCTCTTCGTCCCAGATGATCGCTTTCATCTTGACCAGATCGACGACACCCTGGAACTTGTCCTCGGCACCGATCGGAATCACGATGGGGATCGGATTGGCCCGCAGCTTCGCCTTCATCTGGTCATAGACCTTGAAGAAGTCGGCGCCTGTGCGGTCCATCTTGTTGACGAAGGCCAGACGCGGAACGCTGTACTTGGTCGCCTGGCGCCACACCGTCTCGGACTGCGGCTGCACCCCACCGACCGCGCAATAGATCATGCACGCGCCATCGAGCACACGCATCGAGCGCTCGACTTCGATCGTGAAGTCGACGTGTCCCGGCGTGTCGATGATGTTGATGCGGTGCTGCTCGAACTGCTTGGCCATGCCCGTCCAGAACGTCGTCGTTGCCGCCGACGTAATGGTGATGCCACGCTCCTGCTCCTGCTCCATCCAGTCCATCGTGGCGGCGCCGTCATGGACTTCGCCGATCTTGTGGTTGACACCGGTATAGAACAGGACGCGTTCGGTCGTGGTGGTCTTGCCGGCGTCGATGTGC
>JBFFJL010000040.1:0-15240 GCA_041555955.1 Nevskiaceae bacterium | reverse complement strand
CGGCGCATTCAGCCCGAAGATCTCAGCGCGCTGGCAGGCGATGGACAATCTGACGGTCCGCGGCTCTATCGGCAAGGGCTTCCGCGCACCGCTGCTCAGCGAACTCAACGCCAATGATGCGTTCAGTGCTGAAAGCGCCCGCGACCTGGTGACCTGCCGCGAAGCCGGTGTTGCCGACTCGCAGTGCGCTGAATCGCAGTACGACACCTTCATCAAGGCCAACCCGGATCTTGACCCGGAAACCTCGACGCAGTTCGGATTTGGCGTGGCGATGCAGCCGCTTGAGTGGCTCGACTTCACGCTGGACTACTACAACATCACGATCAAGGATTCACTGACCACCTATTCGGTGCAGAGTCTGATTTTCCGTGAACTGTTGGGCCAGACGCTTCCTGACGGCACCGCGGTCAACCGTCGTGACACCGGTGCAATCGACTTCGTCGAGACCACCACCGACAACATTTCCGAAATCCAGACCGACGGCATCGACCTCACGATGAATTCGCGCTTTGACTTCGGCAACTGGGGCTCTCTGCGCCCGTCGCTGGCCGTCAGCTATGTGCTCGGCTACTCGGAAGATGACGGTGTGTTACCAGCGCGCGATCAGGTCGGCGACCCCGGCGTACCGGAATACCGCGTCTCGTTGACCCTGCCGTGGACGGTGAACGCCTTCACCGCGACCTGGAACGCCAGCTACATCCCGTCAACCGCAGCGGCAACCGATCCGGGCGATCCAAACCCGCTGGCGCTGCAGCGCTCCGGCCATGTTGCTTCGAATGCGATCCATGACGTCCAGGTCAAATGGGACAATCCATGGAACGGCTCGCTGGTCCTCGGCATCCGTGACATCTTCGATCGCGGCGTGTCGACCAACTTCAATCTGACCAGCCCGTACTACGATCAAACGCTGTACGAACCGCAGGGCCGCATGCCCTATGTACGCCTGATTCAGCGCTTCTGATATCGGCAACTGCAATAACGAAAAGGGACCCTTCGGGGTCCCTTTTTTGTGTGGTTCGGCGCGCCTGCAACGCAGCCCAAAACGCAGCAGCGTCTAGCTCAGCCTACCAACACCAGATTGTCGCGATGAATCATCTCAGGTTCGCCCGGCCCACCGAGCCGCTGGGCAATCTCTTCAGTTCGCGCGCCAGCGATGCGGCGGGCGTCGTCGGCATCGTAGCGACACAGTCCGCGCGCGATCTCGCGGCCCTGCAGATCGACACAGGACACCAGCTCGCCGCACTGAAAGACCCCTTCAACCGCGCGCACGCCCACCGGCAGCAGACTCCGCCCCTGCTCGCGCAACACACGGACGGCACCATCATCGAGAACCAGCTTTCCACGTACCTGCAGTTGTCCGGCGATCCAGCGCTTGCGCGCCGCCATGACGCTCTGGGCCGGCTTCAGCAGCGTGCCCAGAGCTTCTCCCGCGTGCAGACGCAGCAGCACATCCGGCAAACGGCCATGAGCGATCAAAGTTGATGCGCCGGAACGCGCGGCGGTATGTGCGGCAGCCAGTTTTGTGCGCATACCTCCTCGTCCATACTCGCCCTTGCTATCGCCAGCCATGGCGCTCAGACGCGCATCGGTGAGTTCCGCTTCGCTGACCAGCTTGGCATCTGCATTGATTCGCGGATCGGCATCGAACAAGCCATCCTGATCGGTCAGCAGCACCAGCACGTCCGCTTGAATCAGATTGACGGTCAGCGCACCCAGCGTGTCATTGTCGCCGAGCCTGATCTCGTCCGTGGACACCGTATCGTTCTCGTTGACCACCGGAACGGCACCGAAATCCAGGAGTGAGTTCAGCGTGCCCTGGGCATTGAGATAACGATCCCGGTCAGCAACATCTTCGTGCGTCAGCAGCACCTGCGCCGCGCGGATGCCATGCGTATCGAATGCTGCCTCGTACGCGCGCACCAGTCCCATCTGGCCAACTGCTGCCGCCGCCTGCAGCTCGTGAAGGATCGCCGGGCGCTTGCGCAGGCCCAATCGCGCCATGCCCTCAGCAACCGCGCCGGAGGAGACCAGCACAACGTGCAATCCTGCGCGCCGCAAGCCGGCGATCTGTGCACACCAGTCGGCAATTGCGGCGTGATCCAGCCCCGCACCTTTGGCGGTCACCAGAGAACTGCCGACCTTGATCACCCAACGTCGCGTCCCAGCCAATCTGGCACGGCTCGCCGTCATTTCGAATTCCGTCCGCTGAACTTCAATAACCGCGCCGCATCAATCCAGCGGCCGCTTGGGTGGCGGCGAGCGGCGCTTGCGCGTGCTGGTCGACACCGGACGCCCCAGATCCTTATTCGGCACCACGGCGTTGGGGTCGCGCCGCGGGCGCGCTGCGCGCTTCTTCGGCGCCGGCTTGGCCACCTCAGCCTCATCGCGACTGATCGTTTCGACCTGTGGCACATGTGCTTCAACCCAGACCATCGCCGCCTCGCACAGCTGATCACATCCCGCATGTGTGACCGCAGAGATTGCGAACCATGGCGCCTTCCACTTGAGACGCTTCAGCACCGCACGAATCAACTTATCCGCTTCATCAGCGGGCATCAGGTCGGTCTTGTTGAAGACCAGCCACTGCTCTTTCTGCTCCAGGCCACTGCCGGACACACTTTCGCTGAAGGCCTTGAGTTCGCCATTGATGGTGCGGATGTGCTCGACGATATCCCCGCCATCGGGCGGCAGCACGTCAACCAGATGCAGCAGCAATCGCGTGCGCTGCAGATGCTTCAAAAAGCGGACACCCAGCCCTGCCCCTTCGGCTGCACCCTCGATCAGCCCTGGAATATCCACCATAGTGAATGAGCGCGCGGCACCGCAGGCCACCACGCCTGGCTGGGGGTACAGTGTCGTGAACGGATAGTCCGCGATCTTGGGGCGCGCCGCAGACACCGCCGACAGCAAGGTCGACTTGCCCGCATTGGGCAAGCCCAGCAAGCCGACGTCGGCCATCAGCGACAGTTCCAGGCGCAGCTCGCGCATCTCGCCGTCGGCGCCCTTGGTCGCCTTGTACGGCGTGCGATTGACCGACGACTTGAAGTGCGGATTACCCAAGCCACGGTAGCCACCCTGGGCCACCTTGACGCGCTGACCCGGGCGCATCAACTCGCCTATCAGTTCTTCGGTACCGGCATCGAAAATGCGCGTACCCAGGGGCACCCGGATCTCCAGATCCTTGCCGGCAGAACCCGTCAGATTTGACCCCTGACCGCCCTGACCAGACTCCGCGCGGAATTTGCGCGTATAGCGAAAGTCGGCCAGCGTATTCAAATTGGGCTCGGCCACCGCCCAGATGCTGCCGCCTTCACCGCCATCACCGCCGTCCGGCCCGCCGAACGGAATGAACTTGAGCCGCAGAAAGCTGACGCAGCCGTTACCACCCTTGCCGCCTTCGACAAGTATTTTCGCTTCATCGACGAATTTCACGGCAGCTCTCGGTTCAGGTGGACAACACGGCCAAAGATAGCGCACAAAAAAGCCCCGGAGTCCGGGGCTTTTTCATTCGCTGTGTGGGCGTCAGGCCGGAATCACGTCCACGAAGGACTTGTTGCCCGGACCGCGTCGCGCGAACTGCACACGACCCGGCGACAGCGCGAACAGCGTGTGATCGCGGCCGAGGCCAACGTTGCTGCCCGCATGGAACTGCGTGCCGCGCTGGCGCACGATGATGTTGCCGGCGATGACCGCTTCGCCGCCGAACTTCTTCACGCCCAGGCGTTTGCTTTCGGAATCGCGGCCGTTACGAGTACTGCCGCCTGCCTTCTTATGTGCCATTTCGTAAACTCCGGAATCTGAATCAGGCGCCGACGATATCGGTGATCTTCACTTCCGTGAAGTTCTGCCGATGGCCCTGTTCCTTGTGATAGTGCTTGCGACGACGATGCTTGACGATGCGGATCTTGTCGCCGCGGCCGTGCGAAAGCACTTCAGCCTTGACTACACCGCCAGCGACCATCGGAGCCCCGACCGTCAACTGATCGCCGTTCGACACCATCAGTACTTCTTCGAAGGCCACGGTATTGCCGACTTCGGCATCCAGGCTCTCGATCTTGAGCGTTTCGCCCGGGGCGACTTTGTACTGCTTGCCACCCGTCTTGATCACGGCGTACATCGTTGACTCCAAATGATTTTTTGTTACCGACCGGGGGTCCGGCCGCAAAGAGCCCGCAATTGTAGGTGCGAGCCCTGCAAACGTCAACAAATATTCACAGCCCCTGCGCGCGGACGCTGCGTTGCGCCCCACAATTCTACTCCGATCAGCCCGACGTCAGATTGACGCGCCCTCGCGGCGTCCCTAGCATCGCCGCGATCCTAGGGTCTGTCCACAATCACGATGTCGCTGCGTTGCCTGCCCAAAATTGTGCTGGGCAAGGCCCGGCCGCTGGGCTTGGTGGTTCCAAGTCCAAGGGCGGCAACGCGGCATGGCGCGATTTTGGGCGCAACCCGAAGGGACGGGGCGGTTTTGGCGCAGTGCGGCGTTGCCAGCCGCTTTTCTGGAATCACCAAACCGCGCGTCTTGCGCCTTGCCCTGCGCCAACACCACCTCCGTCGCAGCGACATCGTGATTGTGAACAGACCCTATGAATCTACAAGACATTCTCTCCCCGATCGCCGACGACATGCGGCAGGTCGACGCCACGATTCGCGCCCGGCTCCAGTCCCAGGTCGTCCTCATTCGCGAGATCGGCGAATACATCGTCAATGCTGGCGGCAAGCGCATGCGGCCGGCACTGGTGCTGCTCAGCGCCCGCGCGCTCGGCTGCAGGGGCGATGAGGCCATCCTGCACGCCGCGACGATTGAATTCATCCACACCGCAACGCTGCTGCACGACGACGTCGTGGATGAATCCGGCCTGCGCCGCGGACGCAAGACCGCCAACGCGGTCTGGGGCAATGCCGGCGCGGTGCTGTCCGGCGATTTTGTCTACTCGCGCAGTTTCCAGATGATGGTCGATAGCGGGCGCATGGAAGTCATGCGCGTGATGTCCGACACCACCAATGCCATCGCCGAAGGCGAAGTCCTGCAACTGCTCAACTGCGGCGACCCGGATGTCGATGAAGCGCGCTATATGCAGGTCATCGAACTGAAGACCGCCCGGCTGTTCGAAGGTGGATGTCGCCTCGGGGCGATCGCCGCTGATCAAGCAGAAAACGTACAAGACGCCATGGCGGCCTACGGCCACCATCTCGGACTTTCGTTTCAGCTCATCGACGACCTGCTCGACTATCTGGCGGACCCCGCAGTCAGCGGCAAGAACGTCGGCACCGATCTGGCCGAAGGCAAGCCAACCCTGCCTTTGATCCAGGCCATGCGCGAAGCCGATCCAGCGCGCGCCGAGATCATTCGTGACGCCATTCGTAGCGGCCAGATCGATCGTCTCGATGAAGTGCTCGCAGCTGTTGAATCCACCGGGGCAATTCCGTACACTCGCGCCCTCGCTGAACGGCATGGCCGCGAAGCGGTCCAGTCATTAAGCGAAATTCCCGATTCGCCCTATAAAAATGCACTGGTACAGCTGGCGCAATACAACTTGCATCGCGCCGCCTGACCGACGTACGGGGTGTAGCTCAGCTTGGTAGAGCGCTTGCTTCGGGAGCAAGAGGCCGTAGGTTCGAATCCTATCACCCCGACCATCGTCGCCCGTCATCAAAGCCGCCTCAGCGGCTTTTTTGCATTTAGGGTTCGACCGATCGATTCAGTCGTCACCCTGGGCGAACGCTAGACGGATCCGGTTGAGGCCTCGAGGTAGCTCACCGCGATAATTTCGAACTCGGCCTGCCCGCCTGGCAGGTCCACAGCCACTTCGTCGCCTTCGGACTTGCCCAGCAAGGCGCGGGCAAGCGGGGCGTCGACGCTGATTAGTCCCTGAGAACTGTCCGTTTCGTCTGCACCGACGATACGGTAATGGCTGCGTTGATCATCCACGTTCGCCAGTTCGACCCAGGCACCGAAATAGACCCGGCCATCATCTCGCGGCACGACATCAATCACCTTGACCTCCTGCAAGCGGGTGGTCAGGTATTTCAGGCGCGCATCGATCTCGCGCAGCTCCTTCTTGCGGTACTGATACTCGGCGTTCTCGCTGCGATCGCCTTCAGCCGCCGCTGCTGTCAGCGCTCGCACCACCTCGGGCCGGCGCTGACGCCACAGCTGCTCGAATTCGGCTTTCAGCCGCGCATGCCCCTCCGCAGTGATGTGCGGAGAAGACTTCGGCCGCGGCGGGCGCCAGCGCGACATCGGCGTGTCGACTCAACTGCCGATCGGCGGCAGGCCGTCGGGCAGGAACAGGTCCGGCGCGATCGCGCTGTCCGGTGTCCCCGGGACCGCCGCGTAGCCGGAAAAGTCGGTCACGCCGGCATCCTTGAGCACAAACTCATCGATGCAGAACTGGCCGGTGAACTCACGTGAGGACTTGCACAGAATCTCGTGCGCCGCATCGGCCATGATCGCCGGCGCACGCGAAATCGTTGTGATGGCATCGCCACCGACCAAGGTGATCGCCGCAGTGGCAATGGTCGTGCGCGGCCACAGCGAATTGGCCGCGATGCCATCCTTGCGAAACTCCTGCGCCCACGCCAGCGTGCACAGACTCATGCCGTACTTGGCCATCGAGTAGGCGACATGCGGCGCGAACCACTTGGTCTGAAAGTCCAGTGGCGGCGACAAGGTCAGGATGTGCGGATTGGCTGCTTTCTTCAAATGCGGAATGCAGTATTTTCCAGTCATGAAGGTTCCGCGCGCATTGATTCCGTTCATCAGGTCGTAGCGCTTCATGTCAGTCTGCAAGGTGCCGGTCAGCCCGATCGCACTGGCGTTGTTGACCAGAATGTCGATCCCGCCAAAGGCTTCCACGGTTTTCTTGACGGCGGAACTCACCTGGGCTTCGTCGCGAATGTCGCACAGCAGCGGCAGTGCCTTGCCACCGGCCTGCTCAATCGCCTCGGCAACCGAGTAGATCGTCCCCGGCAGCTTCGCGTGAGGCTCGCCCGTCTTGGCGGCGATGACCACATTGGCTCCGTCACGCGCAGCACGCAGTGCAATGGCCTCGCCAATGCCACGCGATCCACCGGTGATGAACAGCGTCTTGTTTTTCAGACTCATTGGATTTCCTTGTTCATGAATTGCTCTCCTCGTCGCAGTGGACGTCGGCTCGCTGAATTATGGCCGACACGGACCCCGCCGACTCTACACGCTTGGGTAGCTTGTTTACTGCAGCATTGCCGTCGCACGCGCCAGCCGCTCAGCCTGAATCCGGTTCAGGTTGCGGTAGATCACCGCGGCAATACGCGGATAGCGCTGACGCAGCCGCTCCAGGTCCTGGGAATCGAACCGCAGCAGTCGCACCGGCGTTTGCGCGTCAACGTTCGCGGTGCGGCGCTGCCCGAAATAGCCCGTCTCTCCCATCACTGCCCCACGCTGCAAGGTCGACAAGGTCTTGCGTTCGCCGCCACGATCGACCCAGACCTGCAGCACGCCATCGATTACCACGTAAATATCGCGCGCATAGTCGCCATGTTGAATGATGCGTTCGCCGACCTTGTGCTGCTCCAGTTTTGACATCAGCGCAAATACCCGCGCCTGACGCAGACTAAGGCCCGACAGCAGTGGAATCGTGTGTTGCGGCGACTGGCCGAGGTCGAGGCGCAGAATGTCCCACAAGGTGACGATGCGCAGCTTCGAACCCAGAGCCGGCGTCAACGTGATGTCGGCAATCCAGGCGACGAAAATCGTGAACGCAGCCAGCGCACCGAACTGCACCTGATTCTGCAATTCACTGCCGGTAAAGACCAGAAATCCCAGACACAGGGCGATCATCGTGAACGTTACCGGCCTTAGAACCGCAGACAGCGCACTCTTGACCGCGGCTTTCTCGTTGCCCTTGGCACGCGCATCGGCATTCAGGCGTGCGAGAAAATGAATGGTGTCGTCCACGGCGATGCCGAGCACCACGCAGGCAATCAGACTGGTCGTGGGATTGAGCGTGATGTCGAGCAATCCCAAGGTGCCGAAGTAGACACCCACCGGCAGGATATTCGGCAGCATCGCCAGCAGCGCCGAGCGCGCCGATGTGAACATCAGCGCGAGCATCGCCCAGATCACGCCAAAAGCCACCAGCAGCGATGTCAGCTGTCCCGAAGCGATCTCATTGACCGTGCGTGTCGCCAGCACCGGGCTACCTGTCACACGGCCGTTCAGTGGGGGCGACATTTCCCGCAGGCGCGCTTCGGTGCGTTGCACAAAGTCGGCAATCTGGATCGAGCTGTCGACCTTGATCCGAACCGCAACCATTGCGGTCCGAAAGCGCGAATCGATCAGACGCCGAATCTCGTCACTGCCACCGAAGACCAGCAGCTGCTTGACTGCGGTGGCGTCGGTCGGCACCCGGTAGTAGGCGGGATCGCCATCGTTCAGATTGCGATTGATCAGCTTCAGGTGATCGACATAGGAAACCACCGCGCCGACCTCGGGCTGCCCCTGCAGCCATTGCTGCAATCCCTCAATCTCTCGGATCAGCGCCGGATCGGTCAAGGCATCATTGACATAAGTCTCAATCACCACCGCTACCGGATTGGCACCATTGAAGACCCGATTGATCGTCTCGTAGTCGCGACGGACCGTGGCATCCGGCCCGAAGCTCTTGATGTACTCGGTGCCGACGCGAATATTGCTGGCAAAGTACAGATCAATCGGAATCAACAGCACGGCGAAAGCGATGATCCAGTTCCGCCACTTCAGGTCGAACAAAGCCAGCTTTCGCGCCTTACGCGCCATCATCGCGTCGGCCAGAATCCGCAGCGGACGCTTTGGCCCAGCGTAGGTGAGAATCGCCGGCAGGAAGACCAGCGTCAGCAGCACCGAGAATGCGACACCCAGCGCCGACAAGCCGGCGAACTGAGCCACCGCGGGCAGCGAGCCCGGCACCAGCGCAAGGAAACCGGCGATGGTGGTTCCGCCGGACAGCAGCAGGCTGACGCCCATGCGCCGGAAAACGCGTTCGAGCCGCACCGCCCCATTATCCTGATGGTGCCGCTCATAAAACTCCGCCAACAAATGCACCGCATACGACAGACACAGCGTCGTCACCAGCGGCGGCACCAACGCCGTCACCAAGTTCAACGGCAAATCCATCATGACCGCCGACGCCATCGTCCACATCAGCGCCAGACCGATGGTCAAGGTCGCCAGCAGCACGGCACGCACGCTGCGAAAGCCGATGTACAGCAACGCCATGACCAAGCCGAAGATCGCCGGAATCGTGAACTTCTGTGCTCGCAGGATCGCGTTGGTCGTCTCCGCCATGATCACCGGACTGCCGGTGATCCAGACGGCGTCAGAACCGGTGACCTCTTGCGCCAGCGCGCGAATACGGTCGGTGTAGTGTTCGCGCCGGAAGCGATTTTCGTCGACACTGTTGAGCGAAAGCGCAAATGCCGCGACCGTACCGTCGGCCGAGACCAGCGCATTGCGATAGATCGGATTGTCGTTGACCTGCGCCGGAAAATCCTTGACCCGCTCAGGGTGGACGCGCGCCTGCGTGGCAAAGGTACTAAGGTCGATGCCGAAATCGTCGGCAACCGGATTGGCGACATTGGCGATCGACATGATCTGGCGCACGCCTTCCAGTTCACTGAGCTTGCGCGTCAGCGCGTCGATCCGTTCGATACTCTCCGGCGTGTAAACGTTGTCAAAGTGGACCGCCAGCAACACCGGATCGGTCTCACCAAACTGCGCACGCACACGGTTGAACAAAGCACGGTCGTCGTCCTGCGGCGGCAACAAGCGCTCCAGCGACGGATCGATCTTGAGGCGCAAGCTGCCATCGCGCGGATCAATCAGACACAGCGCTGCGGCCACCGAGAGCAGCAAGGTCACCGCTATGACAACCAGCGGATGTGACGACAGCCAGAGAATCAATCGCTGCATCGAATTCCTGCGGACACGCGGCCGCTCAGCTCCCCAGGTAGAACGTGCTTGGATTGAAATAGCGTCCTGACAGATTGACGTCGCTGGACAAACCCAGGACTTTCAGACGCGTCTGCGTGCCTTCCTTCAGATCGCTCATCATGGCTTCACCGGCGTACCAGTGTTCACCGGACTGGCGCAACGAAGCCGGCTCAACCTCAAGCCGCTTCCCGACCACGCTGCCTTCCATGAAGTCGGCTCGCAGGCTCACGCAGGTCTGCTGATCGACCCACACCTTGATTACAGAGAACCGAGAGGCTTCGTCAGGGTTCGGCTTCACCGAAAGATGGTGCACCTTGCGCCCGCCGAGTTCGCCGGCGCCCTCCAGCGTACTGCGTCCGGAGGTAAACGCGTTGTTGAGCTGCCGCACATCGCCATAGGAAATATCGGTACCCCACAAGGCCCCATCGACACCGGCGCCCGTGATGCGTCGAACCTTCTGCAGCGCCGGGACATAAACATACATCTCGTCGCCCTCGGCTTTCTCACGCATCAGATATGCCGCACCAGCGAGATCGGCTGGCGAACCGATCTTCATCATCGCGCGCAGACGGTCGTCCTCGCGTGTGCCATAAAGGCGTCCCCGCAAAGTGCGGGTTGCGCCGACACGGTCCGTGGCGATCAATTCGACTTCCTTGATCTGCACGGTATTCGGAATGTTCGAGCGCATGCATCCAATGACACTGTCGAGCGCTTCGTCCGCCGGGGATGCGGAAGACCACACCGTCAGCGCACTGGCCAGCACGCCCGCAGCAGTCCTGATTCCTATGCTGTGCATCGATCACCCCCCAAAGGCCGGACCCGCCGGCACGATTCACTGTATTGATTGTCCCATGCCCACCGGCTGGGCGTTGCGCTTACTCGCGATGCGCCTGGCATACGCCCGCGCTCCGATCCCCTCGAAGGCCTGCTGCGCGTGCAGATGTGCCGCCGCGCGCTCGGCCAGATCAGCAGTCCAATGTCCGCGCGCCAGCTCCAACCAAGGGCGAAACCCCTCAGCGCCCGTATCGTCTACCAACCACTGCATTCTCTGCATTGTCTCCGAGGCCTGTTGCCGCCGTTGCGATGTCGGCTTCAAGCGCAACCAGGCGACCAGCGCGATGATCTCCCAAACGCGCGAACCGGAGCGCAATGCACTGTCTCGGGCCTGCAGGGCCATGGCTTCGGCCTCGACATCGCGATGCGCAACCAGCAACGCCAAAGCGTGCGTCGACAGATGGTTGGACTCGAATTGATGCGCGGGTGCGCCAGCAACCACCATCGGCCGGGCTTCCTCCAGGGCATCAATTGCCAACTGCGCGCGTCCATGCAGCAGATGCGCCAAAGCAACTGCTCGCAAGGCCACCGAACGGAAGAAAGGACTGCCGTGCTGCTGGGCATATTCGAGGCTGCGATAGGCAGACTGCTCAATCCCGCTGAGGTCGCCGCTGATCAGGCCAAAGTCAACGCGATTGGCGTGCATCCAGCTCAGTGAGCGCTGCTGTGACTCCGCATAGGCCAGGGCCCCGTCCAGCTCGGCACGCGCCGCATCCAGGTGTCCCTGCCATGTCAGCATCAGGCCGTAAAACCCACGCGAAGCATGATTCTCCTCATCGATCGGACGACTGCGCCAATCACCACCGGCGCGATCCAGAATCTCCAGCCCGCTGCGCACCTGTCCGGCGGCGTTGCTGGACATCAGCACCGCCAAGCGGAAACGATTCAGCAACGCACTTTGCCCGGTATTCAAACAACGTTGCGCTGCTTCCTGGTGGACGCGCGCTGCCGCATCGACTTTGCCCCTGTGCAGTAGCTCGTTGCCGTAGGACATCTGCAACTCGACATGAGCGGCCAGATCGTCCACCGCCAGTGTTCGCGCTTCCCGCCATGCACTTTCGACTTCTCCTGCCGGAATCTGCGCGAACTGCGCCATTCTGATCAGCGCTGCGCGCGCAAGAACGCGGCCGCGGGCCACGTCAGGACTGTCTCCAGCGCGATCGAAATGTGTCACCGCACGCCGGCACTGGTCGAGTGCCAGTTCTACATCACGCACCAGCGCCCAGCGGAGTCCTTTCAGATTCCAGCTTCCTGCGCGGGCCCATTCACCCGCGCGCTGCCAATGGTCCGCAATCCGCACCGCAAGCTCGGTCACCGCGTCATCGGAGCCATGGCGCAGCTCCAAAAATTCGGCGAGCTGGGCGTGTATCGCGCGGCGCCGGCTCTCCAGCTGTCCAAGGTAGGCCACCTCCTGTACCAGCGGATGACAAAATGCGAAACCATCGTCGAGCGTGTGTACAAAGCCCAATTCTTCAAGCTGTGCCAACTGCGCGGCAACATGCTCCGGGTCAATGCCCGCCAGGGTCTGCAACAAGTCCTGATCAAACTGCTGGCCAATCACCGAAGCTGCCTGCAGCAAGCTGCGCGCCATATCCGGCAGACGATCAATCCGCGCGGCCAGCAGAGCCTGAACGCTATCGGGCACCGGCCACTCCTCGACCGCACGAACCAGCTTCCAGGCTCGCGCCTGCCCTTGCAGCCAGCCGCCATCGACCAGCGCCAACACCGCCTCCTCGACAAAGTAGGGATTGCCGCCCGCACGCTGTGCGACGACCTCAGCCACCTCGGCGACGCTGGGATCCTCACCGAGCAGGGTCCGCGCCAACAGCAGCAGGTGCTCAGTATTCAACGCGGTCAGCGGAATCGATTCATGCACCAGAGACTGCAACCACTCCGATGCGTAGTCGGGACGGAAATTCAGCAGGAGCAGGCATTTCTTTTCGGCGACGCTGCGACACAGGTGCGCCAGGAAGGCTTCGCTGCCCGCGTCGAGAAAATGCAAGTCCTCAACCAGCAGGATGGTCGGTTCGGCACTGCACGGCAAATAGTCCGCCAGTTGCCCCAGCATCTGCTCGCGCGCGCTGTTGAGGGTTTCCGGCTGTTGCTCGAATTGTTCGCGCACGCCCAGGAATTCGAATACGTGTGGCAGTACCGCGGCGTTCGCGGGATCTTCCAGCAGCAGCGCGCCCGCAACCCAGCGCCGTATATCCTCGGACGTCGCATCATCCGGCACACCCAGCTTGCTGCGCAGCAGGTGGCGGATCGGCAGCAGCGGCAGGCGGCTGGCGTAGGGCACACCCGTGGTGCGATGCACCGCCACGCCCTCACGCTCACAAGCAATGACGAACTCTCGACACAGCCTGGATTTGCCGATCCCGGCATTGCCGACCACCGCGATGACCTGACCTTCGCCATGGCGCACGCGTTCAAAGGCGGACATCAGTTGCCGCATCTCCGGCTCACGGCCGATCAACGGCGCGCCAGAGCGTGCAAGACTGCGATCCAGCCGCGTGCGCAAACCGTTGGCTACGCCCTCCAGCTCGCTGACTGCGACCGGCGCATCGAACCCGGCGATCTGCGTAGCACCCAGGCTGCGCAGGCGAAACGTGCCCTCCAGCAATCCGGCGGTATGGGTACTGACATAAATCCGCCCCGGCTCGCAGATCTGTTCCATCCGCGCAGCCATGTGCACGGTCGGCCCTTGCGCGGTGTAGTCGCTGCGCAGATCGTCACCGATTCGGCCGACCACGACATCACCGCTATTCAGGCCAACGCGCAGGGACAGATTGATACCGTGCTGCAGGCGCAGCTCGTCCGCATAACGACGCACTTCACGCTGCATATCAAGCGCGGCAAACGCCGCATGTGCGGCATGGTCTTCGAGTGCCTGCGGCGCACCAAACAAGGCCATGATGCCATCGCCGGTGTACTGGTTCACCGTACCCTGATAGCGATGCACCGCAGCGCCCAGAATTGCGAAAAAGCGGTCCAGGATGTGGTGCCACAACTCGGCGCCGGCTTGCTCGGCGAGGCGCGTCGAGCCCTTGATGTCGGCGAACAGGACTGTCACTCGCTTGCGCTCGCCCTGCACTGCCGCCGGACGATTGATCGTCTGCTGCAGATGACTGGGCGTATAGCCGCCCCCCGCAGGCGCCTGCAGCCGCGCTCCGCACTGATTGCAGAAGCGCGCGTTGTCGGGATTGCGCTGAGCGCAGGCCGGACATTCGATCGATTCGGTCGACATCGCCTCTGTCACTCTCCTCGTGCGCTGGCAGATGGCTATTGAAGCACGCGGCGTAACCCGGCGCATCCGCCCCCGCGGCCTGACGGTACGGGATTACTTCCGACGCACCACGCTATGCTAGAGGCCTCGCAAGCATGGGCGGGCCGTCTGGCTCGGGGAGAATTGGCAGATGATTCTGGTCGTCGGCGCTGGCGCCGTGGGAACGATCCTTTCCACCTATCTGATGAGTGTACGGCGGGAGCCGGTCAAGCTCTATGTGCGCGACAAGGATGTGACGACGCTGCAAACGGTTCAGAACCTGCGCGTCGAACACGCCGGAGCCGCGCATCCGCCCATCGTCGTGCCCAAACCGATCCTGACACAGTCGCTGTCATTGGACGATGTGAACTTTCTTTTCCTCTGCGTGAAATTCCGCGATCTGGATACCGTACTCGATGCGCTTCCGCCGGTTCCGGAGCATTGTGTCATCGTCTGCACGCTCAACGGCGTCGGCGCGTTGCGCCGCATTCACGAACGTCTGCCGCAGGCGCGCGTAGTCGCGCTGACCGTCATGTTCAACGGCCAGATGCTGGAGCCACTGCATGCGCGCATCACCACGCGGCCGCAAATCCTGGTGGATTGCGAGACCGGGCGGCTGTGCGGCGCATTCGTCGGCAGCGGCATGGATGTCACCCGAACGACCGGCGAAGCTGCGGCCTGGGGCAAGCTGCTGATCAATCTGGCGAATGCGATCGGCGCGCTGACTCACACCACCTTCAAGGATCTGCTGACGCAGCAGGATCTGCGAGCGATCTACACCGCGGTACTGGACGAAGCGGTCGGCCTGCTCGAACACGCCGGAATCACTTATCAGCAGCCGTCACCAATTCCCTACCGCTGGTATCGCCGACTGATCGCGGGTCGCACCCGCTTGCCCTGGTGGTTCGCGCGCTGGCGCAACGGTCTGAGCGAAGGTTCGTATCCTTCAATGGTGGCCGATGTCGACGCCGGCCGCACCACCGAAATCGACCAGCTCAACGGCGAGATCGTCCGTCTGGGACTCGAACACGGCAAACCGACGCCGGTGAACTCCGAGCTGGTCAGCCTGGTGAAAAGGCTGGAGGGGCTGACCCAACCGCCGTATCTGACACCTGCGGAATTGCGCGCGCGCCTGCGCGTCTAGGACCTGATGACACGACGGCGGCACTTCCACCGAAGTCCGATCGTGAAT